>JAFGAQ010000176.1 GCA_016933595.1 Opitutales bacterium
CTCCGCCTGCCGCCTCATCAGCCGCACAAACATCTCCTTCTCCTCATCCCCAAACAAATACTGACGACAACTCGTCCGACTCAACAAATGATATACGCCATCCATCCCCAATATCCGCTTCCTGCGCGCCCTCGTCCTCATCTTTGTCTTCTCCATAATCTCCACTCCTACCCCCTTTTCATCCCCACTTCAACTCTTTTCTTTTCTATCAGCCTGGATGATAGGATTAAAAAAGGCGGATGATCCCATTCCGGCAAAATCAATTTATGATCTCAATTTAGGCGCTTACATCTATGTTTCACCGATTTTCATCAGCGATCTGGGACTGACACGTTTTCTTACATTCAATGATCCCAGTATCTCTAGTCGCATCTTCGTTGAGCTTTGCAGATAGAACCACTCGGGACAATGACCTCAAAAATCGACGATTACTAATCGATACAATAGACGAAACAGACACAAACATTGCAACAAATACTATCAACCCATTCATAGCGTCATTGAGGTCTGTCAGCAATATAACAAAAAGAAACGATGCCAAAACGCAAACAGGAAGCTCCGCAACAACAAGCAAATATCGCCACCCTCGAATATTCGCATATTCATATACTCTCTTTTCATCTCTATCAATTTTCATACACTTATTATTCCACTATTGATATCTTTAGAGGCATCCCGCAGCAAACCCGCTTGTGGCACCAAGGATTCTGTAGCAACTTCTTCCCCGTTCTTTCCGTAAGATCCTGCCCCGGAAACCGCTCCCCCCAGGGAAAAGCCGTCGCAGAGGCACAGGTCATGTGCAGGAGAAGAATCCAGATTGGGAGGATCAACCGCATGAGGGAGGAATGAGTTCAGACTACCCGATTTTCTCCTCGCATGACAAGCCTCGAATCAGAATGCGCTCCGCATCTCAATATCGAAGGACACGAAACAAGCATCACGCACGAGCCCAGCAGATGTGTCAGTGGGCGGGTATCTTCGTGGTTCAAAATCTTCCGTCCTCCGAATACCAATCGCACTTCGAATGACGGAACGCAGAGGCATTCCACTACCATGAAGCGTCCAATGCTTTAATCGGATCAGACACTCCTGGGATTTTTATCTATGAGCCTGGATGATAGGCATTCGATGAACGCATCAACATCGGCGAATGCCAAATCGCGTTAGGACAGCCTGAACAAGCGATCGCCAGCTTCCGGGAGGTGTTGATTCTCACCCCCGACGATGCCGAAGTCCAGGCCCGACTGGCCGGACTGCTGGTGAACAAAGGGTATGGATCTCGCCCGCCAGAATCAGTTCACGGAGGCCGCTGAATGCTCACAGCAGGCAACGACCCTCAAGCCCGCATTCCTTGAGGCATGGACCAATCTTGAAAACTGCCAACTGATGCTGCAGCGTTTGGACGAAGCGAAGGCATCCTACGAGCGAGCCCTTTCGATCGATCCCGATGATCGGACTGCACGGCAAAATCTCGGGATCCTGTCTGAAATCCGGCAAAACCGCTGAAGCGCAGCTTGAGCGGTTAAAGCCCGAATCCTTGGCCCGCCGGTTCCGGGCGACAACGAAACCCGATGGAAACAACTACAAAAACCAGACAAGTGACAGCAATGGATGCGAAAACGGCATGCTCAAACCCAAGCATTTTCCCGTCCTCCACGGAGATCAGGATACCGCCAATCCACGCGGCGCTTGAGGCCCCGATGTGCATGAGCGCGGTGTTGATGCTCTGAAAACCACCCAATAGATCCGGATGAATGAACTCCATGATGAACCGGTTGGTCGGGATCATGCGAGTGATCAACAAAGCATTGCATATCGCAAAAACCCCGACCACACCCCAACCGGGCATGGCTCCGGTAAAAGCAAACACCAGCATGGGAATCATCCCAAGGGAACTGATCCAATAGATCGCGAACCTCCCGTTTCCGCGCTCCGAGACTTTCCCGGCGAGCAGCGAGCCAACAAAGGCGGCCAATCCTGCGATCAGGTAGATGCCTCCCATTTCATTTTCAGGTACACCATGTCGAAACACCAACAATAGCGGAAGAAAGGGCACGATCATGTTGCCCGCCAACATCGTTAGGAGTGTGCAAACCATCGCCTGAAGGTGAAACGGCTCCCGCGCGATCCGCAGCATCTGTTTCCCCACTGGTTGATCACGGCGAACAGGGTTGCGCTCAGGCGGAATCCGCAACAATAAGACCCAAACCACAAATCCGAGAGCTGCATTCAAAAGAAATGGAGCCTTCCATCCATACCGGGTCACCAGAAAAAGCCCTGCCGGGATTCCGACAATCTGGCATATCGACGTGGCACTGAGCACGATCCCGATCACACGTCCCCGACGGTTGGAAACAAACTTCTGGGAAATCACAGACATTATGAGCGAACCGATGAGACCTGCCGCTCCACCCGCAAGAAAGCGCAACAGCAACAACACCCGATAGTCATTCACAAGGAGATGCAGCGCGGATACTGTCAAAAAGCAGAGAAATACCCATTGCAGGGAACGGAAACGGTCAAATCGATCGAGAACTCCTGCCGTGGTGAATGCGATGATAATGGCACCGATGGAATAGATCGCTACAAGACCGGCAAACTGGCGCGTATGAAGCCCGAAGGTCTCCATCAGCATCGGACCCATTGGCATCAACACCAAGTAGTCAGACAGAATGATAAACTGCAGGAATGCCAACAGGATCACCAACCATTGTTTCTCTGAAAATCGCTTCATAGGTCCATCACATACTCGATTGCACACAGATCGACCATCCGATCCCCTCAAAAGGTCAGATACGAAACAGCCCCCTCTGCGAATGCGGAACGCCGAAAACCGATACCCCGCAATTCCGCGTCACCTTGGACGCATCCGGCACCGTAATCGACGCCAATTCTGTCGATGCGTCAGATTCCAGTAAGGCTCCAGGAAAAAATAGACCGTGACTGTTTGTGATGGAAGCATCCCTTACTCTTCTTGCCTCCGACCCATCCAGAACGGTGCGGTCGCAAACCAGAGAACCGTGCCGGCAAGCATTATTCCCGACATCATGGGCTTGCTGACCGAACCTTTGAAGTAGAGGAACGGGGGCAAGATCACAGCGACCAGTGCCAACAGAGAAATCCATTTGAGAGCGGTTTTCATGATTCAGAAATCTGGTGGGACTAACGGATTTGGACGCCGGTCACCCGGCGCCGCTGAACAAGGAAACTGGTGAGCAGATAGAGCGCGGCTGCCACAAACCAACCGGGAAGACTCACGAAATAGAGACCGATCACACCCCGCATGACGAGGCTGACGCATACACCGAGTGTGACAATCCATGCTACCGCCGCTGCCCAATTGAAGCGCAGACCAACGTGTTCCGCATAATACGGAACCAGACCAAAGCGCCGCATGAGCCAGAAATCGCAAAATATGACCGCACCCATCGGCATCAATACCAAGCCGTATATGGCCACAAAACCGAGTAGTTTCATGGCAATGGCCGGGAACATTCCAGCAAGGGCAGCCACCATTCCGGTCACGAAAGTCACCTTAAAACGGGAGACTTTGGGAAGCACGGCCTGAAAAGCGAGTCCGGCACGATAGATGGTGGGGTTGGCGGTCGTCCAACCGGCAATCACCACGCAGAGCAGGCCCACAACTCCGCAGGCCTTGGATGCCATTGGCCCCGGAAGAACATCGGTGTTGGAAGCATCCAGGTGTAGTTGCAACGCAAATAGGATCGATGCCGAAATCCACGCCACAAAGTGCCCGAGATACATCCCCGTGGCAGTTGCCAACCCATACCAGGACTTTTTCGCATAGCGGAACACCGAGAGGTCGGACATCCCGATGTGCATGGCCATGTTACAGAACCATGCGAAGAACATCACATGCCAAAACGTGAACTTGACCTGCCCGGGCAAGGCCTCTCCCCCCTTCCAGATGACAGTCTGCGAGAGGCTCACAAGATCACCCCATCCGGAGATTCCGGATCCGGTTGCGAGCATGAAATCCTTCAACCCAACCACGCCAAATGCGATGAAGACCAACACCATCCAAGGCGCGGCCCAATTCGCGATACGGGCCAGATAGGTGAATCCATTTGCCGCTACCCATGCGATAATCGCACCGACTGACAATACAGCGACGACCCACCCAACACTATTCGGGAGTAGATCATTGAGCCCGGGCATACGAAAACCAAACAACACCCCAAAGGCCGTTGCGGATACCGTCACCATCGCTCCCGCGAGGAAGCAGAACATAACCCCATTGGCCAAGTTGTAGAACAGCACCAGACGATCACCACAGATTTTCTCAAGCTGATAATACAGGGTGAGCCTTGCGCGTGTGGCTATGGGAGTCGTCAGCAAGGTCCAACTGAGCACCGCCAGCAAATTGCCAACCAACAATCCGGCAACGAGGTCGAAGGCACTCACGCCGGCTGCCACAAATAGCGGCCCAATAGCCAGCTCGGTTCCTGCGGTGTGTTCACCGGCATACTGTCCGACGAAACTCCTGAAGCCAAGCAGGTGGCTTTGCGAAACCGGTTCACGTTCGAACTCGGAAGTGATGGGTTGGGATGCGTCTTCGCTCATCATTGACACGGGGTAGAATGCAATGGCTCGGGATTGACCTGCCTTGGAGTCCGGAGATTCACAAGAGATCGTGGGGTAAGGCAAATCACGTTAGCAAATCAACCGCCGGGATCAAAGGATTTCTGACACTGAACCGGAAAACAACATCGGACTGTCAGATTTTCTAGAGAGTGGCAAACCCTTGGGTCTCGCATGAAGAATACGACTGTTGGACGTTCCAATCATACAGCTTTGTTGTCGTAAATGTGCATTCGCAAGTGATCATGGTGTAGGTTTTACGCCCGCAATCACAATCCCGGTGTTCCACATCAACGCGATCGACCACGCTGCGATATCCAAATAGGCCGAATATTCAGAATCTGACCCTGTCCCAACCCGCTATGGACCCTTACCCATCCGATCAAAACGTTGTCCTTGACGCCGGATTCCCGGCCGGGATTGACCTGTCCGGCAAATGGCAAGTGAAGCTCGACCCCGATGACCGCGGGATCGACGAACATTGGTGGAGCAAAGATTATGAGCATCAACTGGTATTGCCCGGTTCATTGACGGCACAAGGGTATGGTGAAAAGGTGAGTATCCAGACTCCCTGGGTCGGAGACGGACGGACGGAGGTCTACGCCGATCCGCGCTACACCCCTTACAAATCTGACGATAACTTCAAATATCCCTTCTGGCTTCAGCCCACTCGATACTACCGGGGCGCCGCATGGTATCGACGCGAAATCTTCATTCCAAAAGGCTGGGATGGAAAACGGATCCTGCTCTCGATGGAGCGCACGCACTGGCTCACGCAGGTCTGGATCGATCAGCACGAAGCGGGTTCACAAGATGGCCTGTCGACACCGCATGTGTATGACCTTACGGCTTTTGCCACTTGCGGCATGCACACGCTGACCATCCGGGTGGACAATTCGATCGCCCTCAATGTCGGGGTCAACTCCCACAGTGTCTCAGACCACACACAAGGTAATTGGAACGGTATCGTGGGCACAATCCGCTTGAGCGCCAGTGACGATGAGTGGATCGAGGATGTGCAGGTCTATCCCGACATCCACAACCGATTGGCACGCGTCCACATCACCTTGGCAAACGCAAGCGGCGGGCCCACTCGCGGTAAGCTGGAAATCCGTATCACGCCACCCGGAGCACAAACGCTATCCCCCACCATCCTCGCTTATCAAATCGAAGGAGAGCGGCGAACTGAAGAATTCACTCTGCCCTTGGGTCAAGACATTCAGCTTTGGGATGAGTTCCGCCCTGCTCTGTATTGCCTTCATATCAAACAAGTCCCGGAAAGCGGCAAACACCACCAGATGGATACGCGATTCGGAATGCGCGAAGTTTCCACAAAGGGGACGCAGATCACGGTCAACGGTCGTCCGATCTTCCTTCGGGGAACCTTGGAGTGTGCCATTTTCCCTAAAACGGGATATCCGCCTACGGATGTGGATCCATGGAAAAGGGTCATCCAAACCTGCAAGGATTATGGACTGAATCACATTCGCTTCCATTCATGGTGCCCTCCCGACGCGGCCTTTGTCGCAGCGGATGAGTTAGGAATCTACCTGCAGGTGGAATGCCCATCTTGGGCGAATCAAGGGGTCACTGTGGGAGATGGGGAGCCTTTGGATGAATGGTTGTATGCAGAAGCCAGACGCATCACAAAAGCGTATGGAAACCATCCGTCCTTTCTGACCATGGCGCAGGGAAATGAACCCGCAGGCGACAACCAGAAGGCGTATCTGAGCCAATGGTGCACCTACTGGAAAACCCACGAGCCCCGTATCCTCCACACTTCCGCCGCCGGCTGGCCAATGATCGAAACCAGCGACTACCACAGCACATGGGAACGGGTGAGGATCCAGGAATGGGGACAGGAATTGGGCTCGATTATCAATGCATTTCCTCCGCAGACAGAGTTCGATTTCTCCGGACACCTCAGAAAGCATCCCGAAAAACCCACCATCAGCCATGAAATCGGCCAGTGGTGCGCGTTTCCGGATTTTGAGGAAATAAAGAAATACACCGGGCTGCTCAAGCCGCGGAATTTTGAGGTTTTCCGGGACTTTCTGCAGGCGGCAAACATGGCGGATCAGGCGCATGAATTCCTGATGGCATCCGGAAAGCTCCAAACCCTCTGCTATAAGCACGACATCGAAGCCTCACTGCGCACCCGTGGATTCGGCGGATTCCAAATGCTGGACCTCCATGACTTTCCAGGCCAGGGTACCGCTTTGGTGGGTATCCTGAATCCATTTTGGGAGAGTAAGGGCTACATCAGCCCGGAAGAACATACCCGATACTGTGCTCCAACCGTCCCCCTCGCCAGAATGCGCAAAATGGTATGGACGGCCAATGAGACCTTCGATGCCGCAGTGGAAGTCGCCCATTTTGGGCCCGCCAACTTGACTGACGCGGAGGTCAAGTGGTCACTGAAAACCCCGGAGCCGCAGCTTATCGCCGAAGGCTGCTTCCCGCGACGAACACTACCCACTGGGAAGAACACCGCCCTCGGCTCCATCCACGCTTCCCTCGCTGCGATCCGGGATGCGACCAAAGTGGTGTTAGAAGTCGGAATATCCGGAACCGGTGCCATGAATAGCTGGGATCTCTGGTGCTACCCGGTCGCGCCCATTCCGGCAGTTCCGGCATCTGTCCACGTAACAACCACGTTGGATGATTCGGTAGCTCAAGTTCTCCAGGATGGGGGCACTGTCATGCTGATGATCCCTCCGGAAAACGTCAAAACCGATGTGAAAATCGGATTTTCCTCCATCTTCTGGAACACTGCATGGACCGATGGGCAGGCACCCCACACCCTCGGCATATTGTGTTATCCGGAGCATCCGGCACTGCAAGGGTTCCCTACCGACTTTCACAGCAACTGGCAATGGTGGGACCTCGTGGCACACAGCGCGACAATGGAAATGGATGCGTTTCCCCCGTCACTACGCCCTATTGTTCAAGTTATTCCGGACTGGTTCAAACCAAAGCGGCTCGGTTTGGTTTTTGAAGCGAGTGTGGGAAATGGACGTTTGCTCGTCACTTCGATCAACCTCACCAACAACCTCGACCAACGGCCGGTCGCACAACAATTGCTCAGCAGTCTATTCCGCTACGCTGCCAGCCCAACGTTCCAGCCATCGGAGGAACTCTCGATCGGCCAGATTCATTCGCTATTCACCTGACACTCTTTCACTATTCCCCCTTCAACCATGCCTGTATGCGCAGTATTGGAAACACGGAGCATCCCCACCTACGGCCTGGGGCTCCCGGAGAAAAACCCGCTGTTTTTCGAGAAACGAGTCTATCAGGGCTCATGTGGAAAGGTTTATCCAATCCCGTTTATCGATAAGGTCTATCAGGACAATCCTCCAACTCCAGTGGAATACCAGGCGGCCCGGCTGGAGAACGAATACCTCCGTCTGGTGATGCTCCCGGAAATCGGCGGCCGGATCTTTTTGGGTCAGGACAAGAGCAATCGCGACTATGACTTCTTCTACCGGCAGGATGTCATCAAACCCGCTTTGGTTGGACTGGCTGGCCCATGGATCTCAGGCGGGGTAGAGTTCAATTGGCCACAGCACCATCGACCGGGCACCTACCTTCCCACCGATGTTGTGATCGAAGCCGAGGAAGACGGGGCTTTCACGGTGTGGATGAGTGAGCACGATCCATTGAATCGCCTCAAGGGGATGCATGGCGTCCGCATCCGGCCGGAAAGCTCCCTGATTGAATTGCGGGCGCGCCTCTACAACCGCACGGCGCATCGCCATACCTTCCTTTGGTGGGCCAATGTCGCTGCAAAAGTGCACCAACACTACCAGAGCTTTTTTCCAACGGATGTCCACTATGTTGCCGACCATGCCGTCCGGGCAATGTCATCGTTTCCGATCGCCAATGAGCATTACTACGGGGTGGACTATGGCAAGCGCCCGGGAGCGAACGATCTCACCTGGTATCAGAACATCCCGGTACCCACCAGTTACATGATTTGCCAGACCGGACAGGATTTCTTCGGCGGATACGACTACACCGCCGAAGGAGGATTTGTTCATGTCGCGGACCGCCACATCAGTCCGGGAAAGAAACAATGGACATGGGGCAATCACGCATTCGGCTGGGCATGGGATCGCGAACTCACCGACAACAATGGCCCCTATGTGGAACTCATGGCCGGAGTCTACACAGACAATCAACCGGACTTCAGCTACCTGGCTCCCTACGAGACAAAAACCTTTTCGCAATACTGGTGGCCCTACCGGAAACTCGGGCCAGTTCAACAAGCCACCAAGGACCTGGCGATTCGACTGATAGTTCGCGAGGACGGCACCATCAACCTCGGAGTCGCGGCCTCGCGCCGACTGGAGGGGCTACGTGTGGAACTTCGTGAGGGCGATCGCACACTGCTCGAGGAAATCATAAATGTAGCACCCGGGGCTCCGTGGATGTGCGGGGAGATTCTCAGCCTGGTTGGCGAAAACCCAGCTGCGCTCCACTGCCGGGTGACCCAATCCGATACGCTCGTGATCGAATACCGCCCCACCGGGAATGAATACCGGACCCGCGACCGGCAACTCGCCACCGAGCCACCGCTCCCGGATCAAATCAAGTCTTCCGATGAACTCTACTTCACTGGAGAGCACCTCGAGTTGAACCGTCACCCGACACGCTATCCAGAGCTGTATTGGGAGGAAGCTTTGCGGCGCGATCCCATGGATGTCCGCTGCAACATTGCCCTCGGAAAACAAAAACTCGGACATGGTTTGCTGGATGAGGCATCGGAGCATTTCACGACTGCAATCCGGCGGCTCACCTTCCGGCACCCGAACCCCGACACCGGCGAAGCCCATTACTACCTCGGGCTCACCCGGCGCTACCAGGCCCGTTACGAAGAAGCCTACCCGCACTTCTACAAGGCCACATGGGATGATGGATTCCGGGCACCCGCCTACTATGAACTGGGTTGCCTCGATCTTCGAGACAACCGGCTGGAGACGGCGATTGCCCATCTGGACTCCTCTCTCGAAACCAATGCAACGAGCAACAAGACCCACATCGCAAAGGCGATATGCCTGCGAAAAATGGATCGCACCCGGCAAGCCGGTGATATTCTGCAGCAGTTGCTTCGAACAGATCGCCTCGACCATTGGGCGCTGGCGGAATGGAACCACCACGCAAACGGTCGTGCCCGACTCTCTCCGCTCAGTCGCAACGATGCGCAAACCGCGCTCGATGTTGCCTTTGACTACGCAGACTGCGGTTGTTTCGGGGAAGCGATCGAGCTGCTGAATAACCACCATGCGGATCCCGTGACTGCAGTGCGGGTGCCTAACCCCATGGAACGAAGTCAGCTCACTCTCTACACGCTGGCGTGGCTCAAAGCAGCCGCAGGCGATCCGGACTCCGCGCGCGACCTCCTAAGGAAAGCCCGCAACCTCCCCGCCGACTATTGTTTTCCGTCCCGCCTGCATGAAATGCGGGTCCTGCAATGGGCACTCTCCCAGCCCGGTCATGATCGGAATGCAGCCTACGGACTGGGCAATTTTTACTTCGACAAAAAACGTCACGAGGAAGCCATTACCGCATGGGAGGCTGCTCGGGAAGCGGATGATGCACTGGCTCCCATACACCGCAACCTCGGCATCGCCTACTGGAATATACGAAGGAACGGAGGTGCCGCACGGACCAGTTACGAGCAAGCGTTGAAACGCAACCCCGCCGACTCACGATACGTCGCGGAGATGGACCAACTCTGCTCGAAACTCGGCGATCCGGCGCCATCCAGGCTCGCATTTCTGGAAAGCAAACTGAATCTCGTCCTGGAGCGCGATGATGCGACAGTGGAACTGGCAAGCCTCTACAACGAGACCGGGCAGTCCAAAAAGGCTCTGGACTTGCTCTCCTCACGCAGCTTCCACCCGTGGGAAGGTGGCGAAGGCAAGGTCCTGCGCCAATACACCACCGCCCGCCTACTGCTCGGCAAGCAAGCACTGGACGACGGAGATGCGGCGCAAGCACTGGAGCACTTCGAGCTCGCGATGAATACCCCCCATCGCCTCGGCGAGAAATACCACCTGCTACAGGCAAAAGCGGATGTCAGTTACTGGAAGGGAAAGGCCCTCCATGCGCTGGGAGACCCATCTGCGGCACGCGAGCAGTTTGAGCTCGCGGCAAATGAATCCGGGGATTTTCTCGGCATGGCCGTCACCGAGTTCTCGGAACTGACCTACTTCAAGGGATTAGCCCTCAAAGAACTGGGACGCGAAGAGGAATCCAACGCAGTGTTGAGCGCCATGGCAGCCTGGGCAAAATCCGAAATCGAAAAACCGGCCAAAATTGATTACTTCGCCACCTCTTTGCCCAACCTCCTTGTCTTCGAAGAAGACATCGAAGCCGTCAAAAATGCCCGCATGAGGCACCTGATCGAGTTATGCGGCGAGCGATTGTGAACCATATTCAGGTTCGTGTAGGCCTTCACCTGTCATCGCTCACGTTCTGCCATCCATCAACGGACACATGCCCGGGAGACGATCGAATCCGCAGCCGTTGCAAGGGATTGAGGCCGGAGCAGGGCGTCCACAATCGGAAGATCAGCCGCTGCCCA
>JAFGAQ010000177.1 GCA_016933595.1 Opitutales bacterium
ATTTGACCCGAAACGATTTACAAACATTTTCGACCCGGATCATTCCGCCCCTCCTTTCAGCGGATCAGCGGAAGGACCTTCCATATCCTTGTAGATGATGCGTTCGACGCGATATCCCGATGTTTCCAAGCCCGACACGACCCCATCGGGACCGACGAGGTGGAGCGTCCCGACAGCCACATAAAGGCGCGCATACTCGTCGGACAATGCAAGCATACGATTGAGCATGGTACGGTTTCTGGAATGGATCAAACCCGCCCAAAAGGCCTGGATTCTGTCGGGAACATCCGCACTCGAAAGCTTAGTCAACTCCTGCTCGAAATGGTCAACATCTCCAGTTTTCCATGCATCGAGCAAAGCATCCATCGACTCCTCCTGCGCTTCCAATGACTGCAAAAAGAAACGCAACACCTCCGTTTGATCCTCGATCGACTCCATGCGGAAATAGGCAACCTGCTCCTCAAGGGTCTCCAGAGAAAGAACCGGCTTGCCCTCCACTTCCCTGCGGTTTCGCAGATGGGTTTCCACCCCCTGCTTGACGTCCAACTGCCCGGATCCCATTGGCAGCGAGTTGATAATGAGCGAGAAAAACCAAGGTTCAAATTGGAGTCTTTCGATCAAATGAATCCCATATGGCTGCAGCTTGCGCTCCAATTTGAAGAACATATCGGAAGACAGCACCTCAAAGAGGTTGGTTTCATCCGGCAACCGTGACTTTTCGCCAAGCAGGGACTCAACTCCTGACAATGCATCCGGGTCGATGTCGATCTCAAAAACCAGCGCATCAGATGCCTGAAGCGCATCGTAAAGGGTACGGGGCATTGGATACATTGTGGATTGTCCTGCGTGGATCGTACCCAGCAGCGTGATGGTATGATCCCCTTTTCGTGCTTGAAATGCCAACGGAAAAGACCCCGGAGCAGCCTGAACAACACCCGCAGCGGAAAGGATCCAAAGCGCACAAGCCACCACCACTACCCACTTGCCGCCTATCCTATTTCCGGTCTTGAGCATCATCACCAACCAAAACAACCGTCCTAGCGCAATAGGAAACAAGGGGATTTGACGCCCGAACCGGTATCTACCCGAAGGTATTCCAATATCCGACCGCGCATCGCTTCACGCACCCGGAGCGACAATACCCCATCCTTCAATCCATAGCGCCGGACCAAAGTGTCGCGTTCCTCGGAGCGAAGCGAGGGGTGCAAAACCAGATTCAACGTCTCTTCCCTGTCCCAGGTGTGATCCGGAACCTCCGGTTCGAAAGGCTCATCTGGCCATCCGGCTGCTGCCACTTCGCTCAACGGAAGATCATAATAGCAGTGGTTGCTCAAATCCCACGAGCGGGCCAACCATCCGCCGCCATCAAACACAAAAGCCTTGGGAGCAATATCGATCTCCACTGGCACACGATTCGATGTCGACTTCAGGGAAACCCGGATGGAGGAGCGCCGCACCACAGCGAGAAAAAGCATCCGTTCCACGATTGGATCCGCACTGCGACCTGCCACCCAAACCCCGTCGATCCGGTCCAGCATCGTATCGTCCGTCATGTCAGCAATCCGGCTGGCGAGACACCACGGAAACACCCCGCAGCCCGGATCTCCCAAAAACAACATCAACCCCTCTTCCAAGACAGGCCGATGCAAGGCACACTTCATCTCCAGAGTGGATTCGTAGTGTTTGCGCCGCAAATCGTATCGAACCGCAGTCGGGTTGAGTTGCTGAAAACGCTGAAGGTCAATCGTGGCTTGCGGTTGCGATATGCCAAAGGCCTGCCTCAAATCCTTGCGGTTCACCACTCCCCGCCACCAAGCGAGCTTTTCGAGAAAACGCAGCCTTTCTGTGGCAGCCCACGACTCCGAACTCTCGATTATCTTCATGCCCTTCAGGAATATTAGGAAAGTTCATGATGCACAACGAGAAGGGTGTTAGCAAGAAAATTCCTATCCTCTAAACAATTTTAAGCACGGGAATAAAATAACTGAGTATTTTTCAGGTTTTCAATGTGAGCATATCATCGAGAATCTCATCGACCGCCCCGGGTTGGGTATTCCAACTGCACATCAGGCGAACCCCACCGGCAGCCACAACGTCGTAGAAATGCCATCCCTTCTGTCGGAGCCCATCCTTCATCCCTGGCTCCATGTCCAGAAACAACGCATTGCCATCGACCGGGAACATCAGGCGTGCCAACTCATGCTCGCGAATGCCCTTCTCCAAACGTTTGGCCATGGCATTGGCATGTCTGGCGTGGCGCAACCAGGTATCCGCCTCGAGCATCGCATTCCATGCCGCCGCAATAAAGCGCATCTTCGACGCCAATTGTCCTGCCTGTTTGCATCGGTATGCAAAATCCCTCGCCAGGGCATGGTCGAAGAACACAACCGCTTCGCCATAAGCCATCCCGTTCTTCGCCCCCGAAAAACACAACACATCGACACCAGCCTTCCACGTAAGTTCAGCTGGGGAAACTCCCAGCGAGGCAACCGCATTCGCAAACCGCGCCCCATCCACGTGCACGCGCAAACCATGATTCCGGGCAATATCCCCAAGTGCCCTCAATTCATCCAAGCGATAGGCGGTGCCCGTTTCCGCCAACTGAGACACACTAATGGCCTGAGGCCGCGGAAAATGGATGTCATTGCGGCGCGTGATCCATGACAGCACGCTCTCCGGGCACATCCGGCCATTTTCGCCATCGGCAAGCAGCAGCTTAGCCCCGTTCGACATGAACTCAGGCGCCCCGCACTCATCCGTCTCGATATGGGCAAAGCTGTGGCAAATCACGCTGTGAAAGGACTGGCATACCGATGACAACGCCAGAGCGTTTGCAGCCGTTCCGTTGAAGACGAAAAACACCTCACAATCCGTTTCGAACAGGCTCCGCATGCGGTCCGAAGCCTCCTGCGTGTGGGAATCCTCCCCATACGACCGGCAATACCCCGCGTTCGCCCCGATCATTGCCTGGAGCGC
The DNA here is from genome assembly GCA_016933595.1 of Opitutales bacterium. Taxonomy (GTDB): domain Bacteria; phylum Verrucomicrobiota; class Verrucomicrobiia; order Opitutales; family JAFGAQ01; genus JAFGAQ01. The sequence goes on from JAFGAQ010000177.1 coordinate 2,977, forward strand.
TTCCGGGCAAATCCCGGCGTAGTTATCACTCGCAAACTGCAAACGATTACTCATACTTCGATATTCTG
>JAFGAQ010000017.1 GCA_016933595.1 Opitutales bacterium
GAGGTGGGTATCCATAGCAACAAATGGCTTGATGCCATCCATGAAACTGTCCCACCTGCCTTCTGTCAAAAGCAAAAATGGCAAAGAAGCTTTCCCGTTTCAGAAGACCGGATCCAAATAAACACCTCAAACCCTCTCATTCAAAGATTATCAAAACACATACTCAACTATTCATTTCCGATCACACGAGAAAGCAAAGAATCGATCATCCAGACAGTTCCAAATCCTCTTGCTTTTTCTAAACGTATTCTCATCATAGCAGAGAATCCCTCAAATGCTTCCACCATGATTGATTTTGTCCATTCTATTACCCTCGCCTACGCAACATGGAAAGAACTGGCTAACGATCAGGAGACCCTAAGGCGGATCACCTTGGCAATAGGAATAATCATTTTCCTCGTGATAATGAGACGGCTCAATAAGATTCTGGTTCTTTTTGGACTGGTGATTATATTAGCATTTTACTGGATCTTCATGAATCCAGATGCTTTAGAGCAATTTGCTGACTATGGTCCATTCAAACAAATTGGAAGTCATTGACACTCTTTTTTTAGGGATTAAAGAAGTTTTTTCTACATTTTTGTTCCATTCTTTGGATTGACAACGCTTGGTTGACTCCCCATAAACGGACGCTTTCATTCTTTCCCGCATTGATTCATTTCTGCTCTTTCCGAGCATCGGGACGTAGTTCAGCCTGGCTAGAACGCCACGTTCGGGACGTGGAGGTCGCTGGTTCAAATCCAGTCGTCCCGACCAATTTCTTTTCTCCGGGGAATGACGGGTTCAACTCCGCTATCCCCGATTCACCTCTATCCAATAACATTTCACGAGTATGGCTGGCGTCGGCAAGTTGATCAAACAAGCCCAGAAAATGCAGAAAAAGATGGAAGCGCTCCAACAGGAGTTATCCATGAAGGAAATCGAAGTTTCCAGCGGTGGCGGAGCCATCCGGATTGTGATCACCGGCCAGGGAGAGTTCAAAAGAATCGAGCTCGACCCGGAGTTCCTCAAGGAAGACAAGGCTTTCGTCGAGGAAACCCTGCTTGCGGCTGTTCAGGAAGCGGCTCTCAAGGCAAAAACTGTGAATGAAGAAGCCATGGGCGAAATCTCCTCCGGTCTTTCACTGCCGGGATTGTTCTGAGCCCTGGCAAAGACAGCACCCGTGAACTGTGTTTCCTGCATTCGATAAACTGCACTCCACTCTCAAACAGCTCCCCGGGCTTGGTTCCCGATCGGCTGAAAGGATATGCATTCACCTTCTGGCCGAACGTCCTGAGAAACTGGATCAGTTGGTTCTGGCGCTCCAGGAGGCAGCGCAGCATGTAGGACGGTGCCCGGTTTGCGGAAACCTTTGCCAAGGCGAAACCTGTTCGATTTGCGAGGATCCGACCCGGGACGATTCCCGGCTCTGTATTGTCGAATCCGTCAACGATCTCCTCGCGATCGAGAAATCGGGAGCATGGAAGGGACGATATCATGTTATCCACGGCAGGATCTCGCCACTCAAGTCGATAGGCCCCGAATCCCTGAACCTGGAGTCCCTGAAATCCAGGCTTCAGAATGGCGCAATCCATGAAGTCCTGCTGGCGTTAGCCAACGATATTGAATCAGAGGCCACCTGCCACTATATTCAGGAAGTGGTTCTGGCCGATACATCCATCACCATCTCGAGAATCGGATTCGGATTACCAAGTGGAGGAGATATTACGTATGCGGATTCCCTGACACTTCGCAATGCATTGGAATCCAGAAAAAGTTTCGCCTGACAGACTGTGCCTCCCTTGAACCGAACCCCAGCGCATGATCACCGAGTGGCCCATTCAATCGTTTTCGAAAGCGTCCAGCTTGTCCGGAAAGGCATTTGAACCCGGGGATGAGGTGATGTGCCTGTTGGTTGAAACAATCGAGCAGGGTCTCAGAAGGATTGATATTCTCGTCTCAGAATGGGATGCGCTTCCGTCAAAAAACGCGATTGTCGGCAAGTGGTCCCGCAGGATCCGGACCGATGCCACGGAGGTCGCAAACGACTACCGGCAAAGTATTCTTTCTGCGGAAGAGCTATTCCTGTCCATGGCAAATCCGGTGGATTCCGATCCGGATACGGCCGGGGACAAGACTCCGGTGACCGGAGATGCGGCGACCATCCTCTTCTTGCTGGCGCTTCATCTGGAACGCCAACGGGTGTTGCGCTCCCAACGATCCAAACATGAAGACCCGTTCCTCGTGTTCCTTCATGTCCGTAGCAAAAACCGCTACCGTGTTCCGATTGCAACGGTCACTCCGGATCAAATGGGAATCATTGAAGAGCGCCTGAGTGTCATATTCAGAAACGATGCTCCGGCCGCGCCTGCTCCGGGCAGCGGAGTTTCCGACCCGGGAAAATGAATATCCGGTCCATTGTTTCTTTGCTATTCATCACACTGGCGCTGATGGCGTCGGCATCGTGCGTTTCCTCGGGACGAAAACAGGACAAGAACACCTACGACCCCCGTTTCTTCCTTGAACACGCCCATCAGGATTCGCAAAGGCAGGAATACCGCGCGGTTCTTCCAGTGAGCCGCTCCGAAATCGAACTGCTCCCCTTCCCCGCATTTGATCAAGAGGATCTCCAGAAAGTGGATGTGGTTGCCCTGCCGATGGGCAAGGCACTGGCCTTCCGTTTCAAACCCGAAGCGTCCCGACACCTCATGTCGACAAGCGCGACTGCCACAGGCCGTCGACTGGTGCTCGCCCTCGGAAACCGCTTTCTTGGAGCACGTCGTTTTGAAGGAGCCTTGACCGATGGGGTCTTCATCCTCTTTGTTGAGCTCCCGGATGAAGAATTGGAACCCATCGCCCGCAGCATTAACGCCTCAATCGCGAAGCACTGAAGCGCGTCCGGAGGCATCGCATCCACCCACCGAGCGCTGCCTGCTCCGAAGTGGCACAAGTTGGACCGCACGCCTGCGCCGTATATTCAGATGGTGCGCATTCGCAGTGTTTGCGATTGGTTTGGCAACATCCACGCTCCCTGCGATGAGTCTTTATTGGCCCACTCCAAACACCGCTTTCATCGAAGGGAAACCGGAAGCAACCTACCTTCAGCCAACGGCTTCGGGACGCTTGGAATCCGCGCTTTTCGGCTGCACCCGCAACGATGGACGACGGTTTCACGAAGGGGTGGACCTCAAGCCGCTGAAAAGAGATCGAAGGGGCCGCGCCATCGACCCGGTGTTCGCGATTTCCCCCGGATCAGTGGTTCACGTCAACCGGATTGGTGGCAACAGCAGCTACGGCATCTACGTCGTGATCTCTCATCATGAGGATGGTCTTGAATTCTACTCACTCTATGCCCACCTGGCGTCAGTTGCAAGCGGGTTGAAAGCCGGTGAAACCGTGGTGGCCGGGCAACAGATCGGCATCATGGGAAATACATCGGTTTCGATCCGCATCCCACACAGCCGCGCCCACCTGCATCTCGAAATCGGATTGCGACTGAACAGCCGTTTCGACGCATGGTATCAACGACAGGACTACACCGAACCCAACCGTCACGGGTCTTGGAACGGGATCAACCTGCAGGGTATTGATCCTTTGGCATTCTATCGCCAAATCATGGCAGACACCGAGGCATCAGCCGTCGGCTTCTTCCTTTCCGAGCCCGTCTCGTTCAGGGTCGCCTACCATTTCAGCAACCCACCCGACTTTCTGCGGAGGAACCCTGTGTTTTCCCCATCCCGGCCATCCAGTATCCAAGCCGGATGGTATCAGATCGGGTTTAATCCGCACGGCCTTCCACTTGAGTGGCACCGCATACCGGATTCGACCATTCCTCAGGCATTCGAAAAAGGAAAGGTGCACCTGCTTGAGGTCGTCGACCCTCCAGAATCCTGCGCCAGATGGGTGCACAGCAAAAACCGGACCTGGGTTCCCTCGGAGGCACTGGTGCGATACCTTGAGATTCTTTCCGCCCGTTGAACCATTGTTATTCACTCCGGATGGCGTTCTGTCCCGAGCCCTTGACTCGGGCGAACACTCCCATTCCATACGGCCTTAGATGAATTCGATTCTTCGCATTTCCAAATACCTGTTCCGTTACAAAAGGTTGTTTGGGTTGACCTTGATGCTGGCATTGGCCAGCACAGTGTTCGCCTTGGCAATTCCGATCGTCATCGGTAAAGCGGTGGATCAGTTGGTCGAGAGGGTCGACACCCGTCCGCTTTGGGGCGCATTGGCGCTCATGGCTCTTTTTTATGCGTTGAGAGACGGGCTGAACTGTCTGCGCATCCGGGTCAACAACAAGCTGGAGCAAACCGTGCTGATCGACATAAGGAATGATCTTCACGGTAAACTCCTGCAATTGCCGATCTCATTCTATGACCGCAGAAAAAGCGGTGAAATCGCATCCCGTGTGGTTGAAGATGTGAATGAAGTCGAACGCGCACTGCTCGATGGCTCCGAACAAGGAGTAACCGCCTTGTGCATGCTCCTCGGGGTTGTCATCATCCTTTTCTCCAGCCAACCGATCCTCGCCGGTTTGGTCATCCTGCCGCTTCCAATTGTGGTCCTTCTGGGAATTCAGCATGCCAAAGCCACGAGAAAAAACTGGAAGCAGGTCCGGGAGAGCTCAGCCGAAATGAACAGCGTTCTCGTTGAGGACATCCAGGGGAACCGCCTCATCCAATCGTTTGCCCTCCAACAACGGGAGTCGACGCGCTTTTCGGAAGTGGCCCGGGAACTCCGCAAACGCACCCTCAAGGCCATGTGGCGCTGGTCGCTCTATTCCCCCGGGACCAGTTTCATTTCTAGCTTCGGCCTGATCGCAGTGGTGGGATACGGAGGACACCTCCTGCACACGGACCCCA
>JAFGAQ010000178.1 GCA_016933595.1 Opitutales bacterium
ATGTCATCTGAAAACAGCCCGGTGTGCCCCATCCTGCTCAATAGCCAGGCGGACCATAACTCTCCCACATGTCGGCCCTGCCCGTAATCCGTCCCCTGATAGTGCATCCCCGCAGAATAGGCAAAGTCACGTGCCGGCTTTACCTTTCCTGCAATCAGTGACATCACCTTTCCATACAATTGATCATCCAGAGCGTTATCCGGATCCCAAAAGGCAATCCCGATGCCCAGCATGTTGCGCATGATTGAATTTTCGCAAGAGTGACCGGTCACAGCCCCCCCGGTTTGGGCATTCGGGATCGAAATTTCCAGCTTGCCACACAAATCCATAACCCGCGCCCTGAAAAGGGATTTGGCTTGTTCATTGAAGATCTCCGGCTCGCCAGATGGCCGATTTGCGTCGATTCCGCAACACCAGTCGTAGACCACGGCCGCACCAAACAACATGCGCCCGCACTCCAGCGACGGCCTGTAATCTCTGAACGCCCTCCCATTCACCACGGCTGATTCGAGCACGTCGGAAACCAAGTCGATGGCGAACCTGCCTTTGCTCCAGTTCGACTGTGGATCGATCAAGTAGAGAAAGGCGTTGGCCTCAAAAACCTTCCGACAGGTTTCCATAGCCACTGCCACTTCGGTGGGATCGGGATCATCCACATTTCCAACCTTGGTCCCCAGCTCAAAGATCACACCGGTGGCCTTCTCGAAATCCATATCCTTTTTCGATATATGATCGTATCGGCCCTCCAAAGGGAGCCCATCCGCGTGGGCATTGATCGCATCTCTGAATGCCTCAACCGAATTGTATCGAGCCCGCAATTCCGGAATATCATCCGGCCTGAGCATCAAACGAGGATGATCATCGGGAGGAAGAGGAAAGGAAACCTCCCCCACAACGCTCCCCAACGAAACCGTCACTGAAACAACGGCGATCCAACAATGAATGGGACGAAAGTTCAGACCAATCCGGGGACTACGGGTGAAGTCAGGTAACAAAATGGTGCGCATGGGTTGTTCCAAGAAAGGCATGGATTGTGCCAAACAATGTATCCAATACAACAATCGAGTTCCCTTCGCACAGGGAGGCGCCCTTATCCCGGGATCGCCGTCGCACCAGACACCGCACGACTGTGATCCGGCACCGCACGATCCTTCACCGTATGGCCGAAAAAAAACGATGCCCCTTTTCAAAGCATCGTTTTTTCAAATGGGTTTCCACGACATTTCGGATCGA
>JAFGAQ010000179.1 GCA_016933595.1 Opitutales bacterium
AAAAGCCTTTCAGGTCTTGGTAGGCGATTATCCGGATGGTCGTTTGGATCGGTTTGGGGATTTGCCTGACCCGGGGCCCGGGCCGCTTTGCGGGCAGCCTTCGTCTCTGCTGCACCGCAGGCCGGACCTGCTGGCTGCGGAACGTCGCCTGTTTGCGGCTGAGGCTCAAGCTGGCGCGGCCCGAAAGGCGCGGATGCCCAAGGTGGTGTTTCAGGCCGAAGGGGGAGTGGTAGCCGACGACACCGCGGATTTGGGCGACATGGATTTCCGGCAGTGGAATGCGGGGGTCCGGGTGAACCAGTCCCTTTGGAGCGGTGGGCGGATAACTGCGGAATCCGGATACGCGGATCGTCTGTTGGATCAGGCTTCAATTGAATATGGGCAGGTGGTGAATCAGGCCTTTTTCGAGGTCGAACAGGGTTTGGTCGCGGACCGTTTGCTGGCGGACAAGGCGGCAGCGTTGGCTGCCTCGGTGGAGCATGCGGTGGCGGCCGAGCAATTGGCATGGGAGCAGTATGGGAGCGGGCTGGTTGACATCATTACGGCATTGGAGGCCCATCGAAGGGCCTTGAGTGCGCGTGAGGGTATGATCGAAGTGCGCAAAGAGCGGATGATCAGTCGGATCAACCTGCTGCTGGCTCTTGGCGGAAGCTTGTTCCGGGAGCCCAGCGAAAGCTCCGGCGGAGATGACCGGTGAGATCGGGAAGATGGGTATAACGAAGGGATAGGAGCGGGATATGATAGCGATGGACAAACGGTTAATGGTGAGTGTGCTTGGATCGGCGGGTGTATTGCTGCTGGCGGTGTCGACCGTCGTGGCGATGAACATGACAAAGAAGGAGGCGGAGAAGCGGGAAATGGAGGTCCAGCGCCCCTTGATCAAGGTGGTGGAGGCTTTTCCTGAAGCCGTGAGCTTTGACGTGGAGAGCCGGGGAACGGTGGCGCCGCACACGGAGACAACACTGGTGGCGGAGGTGTCTGGTCGGGTCGTGGAAGTGTCGTCGGTGCTCTGCGCCGGAGGAGTCTTCGAAGCGGGCGAGCTTTTGCTGCGGCTGGATGACGGAGACTATCGGGCGTCGTTGATGGGAGCGGAAGCCGAGCTGGCACGATGCGAGGTGAAGCTGTTGCAGGAAAAGGCATTGGCGGAACAGGCCTTGCGGGATTGGACCGCTCTGGGGCGGGACCCTGCGGATGCCGGCCTTCTGGTTTTGAGGGAGCCTCAGTTGAAGGAGGCGGAGGCAGACGTGCAGTCGGCCCGGGCCGCTCTTGAACACGCTCGGCGCAATTGCGAACGCACCAGAATATGTGCTCCATACCGGGGAATGGTGCGGGAGCGCACCGCAAATCTGGGGCAGTATGTAAGCCCGGGGACGCCGGTTGCACAGGTTTTTGCGATCGATTACGCGGAAGTACGGCTTCCGTTGATGGCGGAGGACCTTCGTTTCGTGCGGGTTCCGGACGGGACAGATGGAGGCTCCGAAGCGGGTGCGGAGGTGCGCTTGCGTTCGCGTTTCGGGCAGGCAAGGGAATGGAAGGCCGAACTGGTGAGGAAGGAGGGCGTGGTGGATCCCCAGACCCGCGTGATGCATGTGGTGGCGAGGGTGGAGGATCCCTACGGCAGCAATGGCAAGAGTGGAGCCCTTGCCATGGGTTGCTTTGTGGAAGCTTCGATCAGTGGGGTTTCTCAGTCCGGGGTTGTGGTTCTGCCCCGTCACGCGCTGAGGGATAACCGCTATGTGCTCGTGGTGGACGGCGAATCCCGACTGTATTCACGGGCGGTTGATGTCCTTCGTAATGACTCGGATCGTGTGTTCATCCGCGAAGGACTTTCGAAGGGAGACCGGGTTTGCGTGTCTCCGATGGATGTGATGGTGGAAGGAATGTATGTGGAGGTCGTTGCTTCACAGGCCGAAAGCGTTACCGATGGGCAGCCGGCTGATGCGTCGGAAGAGGAGTCCGGTAATGGCGAATGATTGTGGGATGCCGGTGGTGGCCCCAACCCCGATGGGAGTGGGGGCGTCCGGGAACGTCGGGATGGGTGGAAATTACGGATGAATGGGTATGGAAGAGGATAAGGATTGGAAGCGTGGTTTGATCTCCTGGTTCGCACAGAACCCGGTGGCTGCCAATTTGCTCATGATGGGACTGCTCGTGATGGGGGGATGGACGGCATTCAGCATTCGCAAGGAGGTTTTCCCAACGGTGAGTCTGGATTCGATGCGGATCGAGGTGGCCTACCTCGGTGCGGCTCCGCAGGAAGTCGAGGAGGGGGTGTGCGTCAAGATCGAGGAGGCGATTCAGGATATTGAGGGAATCAAGCGGATCACAACCCACGCCTACGAGGGACTTGGAAGTGTTCGCGTTGAGCTTGAGAATGGCTACAACATCGACAAAAAACTGGACGAGGTGAAGAGCCGGGTGGACGCGATTACAACGTTTCCGAATGAGACCGAAAAGCCGATGGTTTTTGAGGAGATCCTGCGGGCTGAAGTCTTGTGGTTGATTCTGCTGGGGGATATGGATGAGCGCAGCCTGAAGGAGCTGGGGCATCAGATCAGGGATGAACTGCTCGCGATCAATCCGTCAAAGCTGGATGATCGCACGGGTTTTCTGGGCGGGATTCAGAAGTTCCTTTACCCTTTGTCGAAGGTTACACAGGCGGATCTCTGGGGAGAACGTGAATACGAGGTATCGATCGAGCTTTCCGAATCGGCGCTTCAGGAATACGGGCTGAGTTTCGATGCAGTCGTGCAGGCGGTGCGCAAGACCTCGTTGGATGTACCCGGTGGATCGATCCGGACTGCCGGTGGTGAGATCCTGCTGCGGACCAAAGGACAGGCCTACGAAGGACCGGAGTTTGAGCAGATTGTCCTGCTGACGCGGGAGGATGGAACCCGGATTCTTTTGGGTGATGTTGCGCGGGTTCATGATGGTTTTGAGGATCGGGTGGCCCTGAATGAGTTCGATGGAAAGCCGGCGTTAGGGATACAGGTCTTTGGAGTCGGAGATCAGAACACGCTCAATATTTCCCGTACGATTCACCGGTTTGTGGAGCAGAAGAAGGCGGAGCTTCCCCATGGGGTTGAGTTGGTCGTCTGGGCGGATAACTCGATCATGCTCAAACAGCGGCTGGACATGATGAGCCGCAATGCGGTCATGGGCGGGGTGCTCGTTTTTCTCGCGCTTGCGCTCTTTTTGCGGCTCAAACTGGCACTGTGGGTGATGATGGGGATTCCGGTGTGCTTCCTCGGAACCTTCTGGGTGATGACGTTTCCACAGGTGGACATTTCGCTGAACATGGTGTCCCTGTTCGGGTTTATTATCGTGCTGGGGATTGTGGTGGATGATGCGATTGTGATCGGGGAGAACGTATTCACCGTAACCCGAAGGGATGGAAATAGTCTGGAAAATGTGATCAAGGGTGCAAGGGAGGTGGCGATGGCCGCGACTTTTGGGGTTTTGACGACCATGGTCGCCTTTCTTCCGATGTTAATGGTGCCAGGTGTCGAAGGTAAAATATGGTCCCAGATCGGGCTTGTGATCATCCTGTGCCTTTGTTTCTCGCTGATTGAGTCCAAGCTGATCCTTCCCGCTCATTTGGCGCGGATGAAGGTGCAGTATCACCGTGAGGGCAAAATCGGTTGGATTCTGCGGACGCAGCGGTGGGTCAATGATCATATGGAGCGTTTTGTCGGAACAATCTACCGGCCGCTGATGCAGGTTGCGATTCAATACCGGTATGTCACCGGAGCAACGTTTGTCGCCTTGTGCATCCTTTCCATTGGGCTGATCACCTCCGCCCAGGTTCCATGGGTGTTTTTCCCGGATGTCCCGGTCGATTTTGTGCATGTGAACGTGGTGATGACCGAAGGAACCCCTTCGTCCCTGACCCAAGAGACGGCATTCCGGATCGAAGCAGCGATGCGCGAGGTGGATCGTGAGATGATCGCGAAGAAAGGCCCCAGGGGTGGATCGGTGGAGCACACCCTTGTGATGTCCCACTCTGAAAACCGGGCGGAGGTCATGGCATCTTTGCTTCCGGGCGAGTCGCGGTTAACCGATACCTTTGAATTTGTGCGTTTGCTCCGTGAGAAGACTGGTCAGATGCCCGGAGTCAGTGAACTGGAGTTTTCCGGTTCCACGGGGGAAGGAGGGGAGCCGATCAATTTCCAGTTGGTGGGTCGTGATTTCGCCGAGCTCGATGCGGTGGCGGATGCGATCAAGGCAAAACTCGGCGAGTATGCAGGGGTGTATGACATCAAAGATTCATTCAGTTCGGGAAAGCAGGAACTGCGGTTCCGAATCAAACCGGAGGCTGAGAGCCTTGGGCTGGGTTTGGACGACATGGCTCGTCAGGTCCGGTATGCGTTCTATGGAGCCGAGGCGCAGCGGATCCAGCGCGGTAAACATGAAGTGCGGGTGATGGTGCGCTACCCTGAGGCGGATCGCCGCAGTCTTGACACACTCACGACCATGCGGGTGCGAACTCCGGATGGCAAGGAGGTCCCGTTGGAGGCGGTCGCGGAGGTGGAATTGGCCAAGGGATATCCCACGGTCCGAAGGGTGGATCGCAAACGAGTGGTCAACGTGACGGCGGACGTGGATAAGGCGAAGGTTACCCCGGGATCGGTGATCGAGGAGCTGAGGGCCGGGTTTATTCCGGACCTGCTGCGCAAGCATCCTGGGGTGACTTATGAGATGGAAGGGGAATCGAAGTCAGAAAAGGAATCTTTGGATGCTGCCTTGAAGGGGTTTATCCTGGCCCTTTTCCTGATCTACGCGCTCATGGCCATTCCCTTGAAGTCGTATCTGAAACCGTTGGTGATCATGGCGGTGATTCCCTTCGGAATGGTCGGGGCAGTGGCCGGGCATTGGATCATGGGCATGCCGATGAGTTTGCTGTCCCTTTGCGGGATTATCGCCTTGGCCGGTGTGGTCGTGAACGACAGCCTGGTCATGGTGGATTTCATCAACCAGCGGGAGGCACAGGGAATGAGCCATACCGATGCGGTTTTGAACGCCGGTCCCGCCCGGTTCCGTGCCATTATCCTGACATCGGCGACGACGTTTTTTGGTCTTTTGCCCATGTTATGGGAGCCCAGTTTTCAGGCGGAGTTTTTAAAGCCCATGGCGGTTTCCCTGGCCTTTGGGATTTTGTTTTCCACCGCGATGACCCTGGTGCTTGTTCCGGCACTTTATATGATGCTTGAAGACCTGAAACTTGCCGGGAGATGGTTTCGCAGGCTACTGCGTCGCGGCGGAGCTGAAGCCCATCCAGAATGAATACCATACCCCGGATGTCATGAGACCGGGGATGGTGTCGTGCTTTTTACCGCCGTTTCGCAAGCTGGGCGCAGACTCACCAATTTCCACCCCGGCCGTGATGTGGACGGGGTGTGGGATCAGTCGAAAGCCTATGGGCTATTTCTGGTAGAGCGGACGGGGCTTGTATTCCGTGTGGAGGAGCTGATGGGCCTTGTGGCTGAGCGGCTTCCCGAGGAAATCGGCATAAACTTTCTTGATCTCGGGGTTCTCATGGGAGAATCGCACCTGACAATCGCGGTCATCCTGATACAGCCCGGCGATGCGCTGGCGCCTGACCTCGTTGGATATGCCGTAGGGTTGTCCTCCTCCGGCGATGCATCCACCGGTGCAGGCCATTACTTCGATAAAGGAATACGGGAGTGGCGTCCCTTTTGCCTGTGCATCCCTGACCTGGTTCAGGAGTTTGTCGACGTTCGCCAATCCATGCGCCACCGCCACCCGGATGGTATTACCCGCGATGGTAACGGAGCCCTCACGGATGCCATCGAGCCCGCGAACCGCATTGATTTCGATCGCATCGTCGGGAAGGTTTTTGCCTGTGATGAGGTAGTGGGCCGTTCTCAGAGCGGCTTCCATTACTCCACCAGTTATCCCGAAGATGGTGCCGGCTCCGGAATAGCTGCCGAGTATGCTATCGGCCTCGCCCTCGGGCAAGTTGAGCAGATCGATCCCCGACTGCCGTATCAGACGGGCAAACTCCCGGGTTGTAATCGCGACGTCCACATCCATGTAGCCCGATGCAAACATCTCCTCCGTCCGCTCCAGCTCATATTTCTTGGCCGTGCAGGGCATGATCGACACCTGATAGATCTTGGATGGGTCGATTTCCTTTTGCTCCGCATAGTAGGTCTTGGCCAGCACGCCGAGCATCTGCTGGGGCGATTTGGCGGTCGAGAAGTTGTCGATGAAATCGTAGTGATACTTCTCCATGAAGTCGACCCATGCCGGACAGCAGGACGTGATGAGCGGCAGTTTTCCCTTTCCGTTGGCGAAGCGTTCCACAAACTCACTCGCTTCCTCCATGATGGTGAGGTCAGCCGAGAAGTTGGTGTCAAATACCGCATCAAATCCCAGGCGCCTCAGCGCGGTGTAGATTTTTCCGGTGAGGTTGGTTCCCGGAGGTAGTCCAAATTCCTCCCCGAGTGCCACCCTCACGGATGGCGCGATCTGAACAGTGCAATGGAGGTCCGGGTTTTTCAGCGCTTCCCACACTTTGTGGTTTTCATCGTTTTCCACGATCGCGCCGGTTGGACAGTGGGCCGCGCATTGGCCGCACTTGATACAGGGGGATTCCGCCAGTGTGATGTCTCCGGCTGGCGCCATGCGGGTGTTGATGCCCCTCTGCAAGAAGGATAGTGCCCATACGTTCTGGACTTCCTGGCAGACTTCGATGCACCTTCCGCATTTGATGCACTTCGTGAAGTCAAGCACGATGGATCCGTTGGAATGGTCCTCCGGTAACTCCCGGACAAAACGCGGGATCGCATCACGGCGGATGCCGAAGTCCCCCGCGAGCGTCTGGAGCTCGCAGCTACCGTTGCGTCCGCAAGTCTGGCATGAGTTGGGGTGATTGGAGAGGATCAACTCCAATACGGTTCTTCTGACCTCTGTTAGCGCCTCATCATGGGTGGTGATTTCCATCCCGTTTTCGATCGGGGTGCAGCATGCCCGCGGTTTCTTCGGACTTCCTTTGATATTCACGATACAGAGTCCGCAAGCGGCCGTCGGAAGGAGGTCCTCGTGTTTGCAGAGGGTGGGTATCTTGACTTGCACGGATCGCGCCGCCTCAAGAATGGTGGTGCCGGCAGGCACGGTGACGGGCATTCCGTTGATCTTGGCTTGGATGGTGTTCATTCCAGGATAGAGAAGGTTAGGGGATTCGTACGACTTCTCCGCCTTCACGGAGTTTCTTCATCTTGCGGGCATAGCTTCGTCCCCCTTCGATGTAAGCTTGGTATTCGCTCTCGAAATACCGGAGGGTGGACAGGACAGGATTCGGGGCGGTCTGACCGAGCCCGCAAAGGGATGCATTCTGCATGGAGACACAGATACTCCGGATCAGGGGCAGGTCCGTTGCTTCGCCCATGCCTCGTGCGATCTTGTCGAGCAACTGGAGCATCTGGTAACCGCCCACACGGCATGGAGCGCATTTTCCGCAGGACTCGTCGACACAGAATTTCAGGTAGAACTTGGCGATGTCGACCATGCAGTCGTTTTCATCCATCACGAGCATGCCACCACTCCCCATGATCGAGCCAAGGTCCTTCAGCGACTCGTAGCTCACCGGTGAATCCAGCTTGGCTTCGGGTATAACCCCACCGGAAGGACCTCCGGTTTGGACGGCCTTGACAGCAGCTGTTCCCTGGCACCCCCCGCAGATTTCGTAAACGATATCCCTGAGGGTGGTCCCCATCGGCACTTCAATGAGCTGGGCGTTGCGCACTTTTCCCGTTACCGCAAAGACCTTCGTGCCTCTGGATTGTTCATGGCCAATGGTGCCGTAGGCTGCGCCTCCCATTTGAAGGATGGCGGGTATGCCCGCGAGGGTTTCCACGTTGTTGATAGCGGTTGGTTTCCCCCATAATCCGCTGACTGACGGATAGGGTGGGCGTGGAGATGGGCTGCCCCGCTTCCCTTCGATGGAGGCGATCAACGCGGTTTCCTCCCCGCATACGAAGGCTCCGGCTCCGAGGCGGATCTTCATGTCGAAATCCCATCCGCTGCCGAGGATGTCTTTGCCGATCAGTCCGAGTTCCTTTGCCTGGTCGAGCGCTTTTTGCATGCGTTTGATGGCGAGGGGATACTCGGCGCGAATATAGAAATATCCGGTGGTGGCTCCAATGCACCGGGCGGCGATGAGCAGCCCTTCGATCACCGAGTGGGGATCGCTTTCCAATACGCTGCGGTCCATGAATGCACCGGGATCCCCTTCATCCCCGTTGCAGATTACATACTTGGTGTCTGATTGGACATCCCGTGTGATTTTCCATTTGAGCCAGGTTGGGAAACCGGCCCCGCCCCGTCCCCTCAAGCCGCTGGCCTTGAGTTCATCCAGGATCGGATCGGAGGAAGGGGAAAAAAGGATTTTGGCAAAGGACTGGTAGCCATCCACCGCCAGGTAGTCTTCAATCCGCTCGGGATCGATCAGGCCGCAATTACGCAAAACGATACGGTTTTGCCTTTCGGGTGAAGTGAAGCGCAAGTCTTCAATAGCTTCGCCCTTGATGAGGGTTTGATGGACGATGCGGGTGACATCCGGAGCCAGTACGTGGGTGTAGGTGATCCCCAGATGCGGTATCCAGACGACCACCCCCTTGTTATAAAGGCGCATGTCCAGTGCCCGGATAACAGCCGGCGGGTTCGTGTTGATGCTGCGTTTGATTTCCTCGCGCAGCGAAAACAGGATGAAGTCGGTTTTGTCGTTTTCGTCTGTATCGGTATCCAGCACAAAGACCAGATGGGGCGCTTTTCCGCTTGGGGCGGGCGTTTGGCCCGATCGGGTGTCCGGATCGAAGCGGGCGATGACATGTCGATCCAGCACTTCGTTGCGGTCGATATGAGCGGAGAGCAGTTCCTCCGCCATCTCGGGCTGGATATGGCCGTAAAATAGCTTGGGAAGGGTGGCGGACTGGATCTCCACCACGGGATCAAGATAGGAGAGCCCGAGGGATCCGACCTGTTCGACCTCAATCGGGAGGTGCTTTTCGTTCACGAGGGCTTTGAGCCGGTCGTAAAGCAGAGACGCCCCGGCAGCGATCCCTCCGGTGTCGAGTCCGACCCGGATGTAGGCGCTCGGGTGCTTTCTGGCGTAAGTGCGTTCAATGAGTTGTTGACGGTCGATTTTCATGTCGGGTTCCCCACTGGAGCGATTTGGGACAGGATGCTGTGCAGTTCGGATGGCATGACCTTCCCATGGGTTTTGCCATCCACGACAAGTGCCGGGGCCAATCCGCAGCATCCGATGCAGCGGACCACCTCAAAGTGCCACTCCCGATCGGTCGTGGTTTGCCCCGGAGGAATGCCGAGCATGCGCTCGAGTTCCGCTTCGAGATTGGCGGATCCTTTGAGGTAGCAGGCGGTTCCGAGGCAAACCTGGCAGTTGTGTTTACCCGGAGGAACCAGTTTGAAATAGTGGTAGAACGTGAGAACCTCGTAGATGCGGGCCAGCCGGATACCCATTTCGCGGGCGAGCTCCATCACCACATTGCGCGGCACATAGCCGTGTTGGTTCTGGATCTCGTGGAGGATCATGATCAGGTTTCCTTCCTCCGCTCCCCACCGGTCAATATAGGTCCGGACATCCTTCCTGACCTGACTCTCAATACGGGTGCGCAGCGTGTTGATGCGATCCCGCTTGATTTCCAGGATCTTTTCAACTTCGTCGGCGATAGCCTTCGGTATGAACCCGTGGTGTTCCTCAATATCCTCCAGTAATTTGAGGAGGCGGGCCTCATCATCTGCGTAGTCCTGAATGTGGTTTTGCGCAGGCAGGGTATTTGTTCGCGGCTCCATAAGCGATCGGGGTTGGGGATATTCCCTTGCACGGGACAGTAGCGATTTTTGCTCATACAGTATGACGGGATTCCGGATGGAAAGAAAACGGAATCGGACGGTAGTGCGCAGTATTCACAAATACTCATTCTTTCTATTAGCGTTTCCCATACGAGAG
>JAFGAQ010000180.1 GCA_016933595.1 Opitutales bacterium
ACGCCGCCTGCCGCTGCATCATCCCGATGAACATCTCCTTCTCCCCATCCTCCAGCAAGTGCTCACCCAAACAACACCGGCTCATCAGATGATATACGCCATCCCGACTCTGAACCACCATTCGCTTCCTCTTCATGATAAATCTCCTTTGCCAACCTACCCAACACACCCAAAACTGTCAATAAAGGCCCTGTGTTTTTATTTGATACACGAGTTTGATTGCACCCGGCTTGACCTGGGAATATGCGATGAGTAGCCTACCCGGAACACACTCGCAAACCATGGCTGACAAACATTCCAAATTCGCTGACAATGTCCCGGGCAAATTCTACGTTGATGAGAACTGCATCGACTGCGACCTCTGCCGCGAGATGGCTCCTGACTTTTTCGGACGCAACGACGAGGAGGGGCATTCCTTTGTGCAGCGCCAACCGACGACTCCGGAAGACATCGCGCTTTGCAAGGAAGCGCTTAACGATTGCCCGGTGGAGGCGATTGGAAATGACGGCGAGTAGGATGTGGATCCATCCAGAGAGCCCGCACCCTTTTTGATCCGTGCAGGGGCAGGAGAACATTCCAGCGACAGATGGGGGCATCAACGCTTGCAAGCCTGTCGGGTTTGGTGCTAGGCATTTGATATCATGCATGATCAGGAGAAGAGCTTTGGCGTGTTTTTTATCGGAGCGGGGATGATGGGCGGATCCATGGTGCGATCGCTCATCCGTGGCAACGCTTTCCCGCCAGATCAAATTGGATGCTGTTCCGCCAAAGACGGAACAGCTGAGAAGCTGGCGGCTGAAACCGGTATAGCCGTTGTGGACTTTGATGCTGGACACCCGCCATCAACCAATGTTCTGGTTCTCGCTTGCAAGCCCCAACAGCTTTCAGCGCTCAGCTCGACCATCACCGGAGGTTTTAAGGATACCCTCCTTGTATCCATTCTCGCAGGAACTCCAATCTCGAAAATCAGGGAGCGATTCCCAACGGCTCGTGCAATTGTGCGCGCAATGCCCAACACACCGGGTAGCATCGGAGCCGGAATCACTGCATGGGCATCCGATCAAACACTGCAACCGAACGACGCGACCGCAGTGGCAACCGTTCTCGGTTCGCTCGGTGACGTCATCTTTACCAAGGAATCCGAACTGGACGCGGTTACCGCGATTTCCGGCAGTGGACCAGCCTACCTTTTTCTGTTCACAGAAGCGCTCGAAAAGGCCGCCCGTGGATTTGGTTTTGACGAGGCAACCGCACTCAAACTGGCACGCCAGACCATAATCGGTGCGGCAAAATTGATGGACGAAAGCCCATTGCATCCAAGTGAGCTCCGCCGCCAAGTCACCTCTCCCGGGGGAACTACGCAAGCGGCCGTCCAGTCATTTGAACAAGGGGGGCTCCACGATCTCGTGAACAAGGCTACCCAAGCCGCACACGCCCGTTCCATCGAACTGAGCAAACTCTGACGGTTCCCCCTTCGGTCCATTCACACAGCCCTGTCACCATCACCCAAAGGAACACATGACCCAGCCGCTCAGAATTATCTCATGGAATGTCAATGGAATCCGGGCATGCCTGAAGAAGGGATTTGAAGGGTTTATCCGTGAATATGATCCGGATATCCTATGCCTGCAGGAAATCAAAGCAGACCCGGTTGAGTTTTCCAAACTGGATTTTCCATTTCCCCATATCTACGCCAACTCTGCAGAAAAGAAAGGATACTCCGGAACCGCTGTGTTATCAAAGATCCCCGCGGAGGAGTGCATTCTTGGAATGCAAGATCCTGCCGATACCGGTGAAGGACGGGTGATCTCCTGCCGATTCCGTGGCTTTGTTCTGGTAAATGTCTACACGCCAAACAGTCAGGATGGACTACGTCGCCTATCCTATCGTCAGCAGGAATGGGATCCTGCCTTCCGGAGGTATCTCAATGAGTGGGACGCAAGGGTTCCTGTTATCTCTTGCGGGGATTTCAATGTGGCTCATCAAGAAATCGACATCGCACGGCCTGATGCAAATCGTCGCAGCGCAGGCTTCACCGACGAGGAACGTGAGGAATTTGGCAAACTGCTCGATTCTGGTTTTGTGGATACCTTCCGCCACTTCAACCCGAACGCCATGGATCAGTATACATGGTGGAGCTACAGAGCCGGAGCAAGACAACGCAACATCGGGTGGCGGATTGACTACTTTCTTGCTTCCCAAAGGTTGCTTCCAATGATTAAGCAAACGGCCATTTTCCAGAGTGTCGAGGGTTCAGACCATTGCCCGGTCATGATCGAACTTGCTTCAGCCTAATCTAGGGCCTACCCTGTTGGTTGATTCTCCAATGACAACCGGAGACGGTTATGATTCTGACAGCCACCCCTGCAATGAGCATCCTATGTCGCTAATAAAAAGTCTGTTATGTTCCACCATGGTAATCGTACCCATGCTTCCCGCGTATGCGATCACTGAAAATACCAGCGCTTTCGAAGTGCGGATAGCCAAATGGCCGGATAACCGCGACGCGGCCTTCAGTTTTACTTTCGACGACGGCTACGTCAGTCATTTCGAACAGGCCCGTCCTGTGCTCAACGACTTCGGATTCCACGGCACTTTTTATGTGTATCCCGGGGCACTGTCTGATGCCCTACCCGGAAAATGGCGCCACGGAACATGGGCCATATTTCAGGAAATGGCCGACGAAGGACACGAAATCGGATCACACACCGTCACCCATCCACGCTTGACGACGCTTCAGATGGGGAATGCTGAAACACCAGGCACCTTGCTCTACGAGCTGATCGAATCAAAGAATCTCATTGAGCAGCGCATCCCAGCCGCTGTTCCTTGCATCACCTTTGCTTACCCGTACGTCGATCGCAATGATACGGTTGATGAGGCGGTCTCAAGGATCTACCTTTCCGCGCGGGGAGGAGGACAGGGCGGCAACGATGCGACAAACCCAGTCTGGATGAATCTCACATCGCCAGCTATCATGCATGATCAGCCAAGATCGCTGCTTTCTCAGGACATACACGAACTCTACGGTCAACTCGAAATGATCCATCAATCCATTCTGAAGGGAGAATGGCATATCCTGATGTTACATGAAATTGTGCCGCAGGCCGAAATCCCCGATGCGATTGCGCAAGGATCCTGGGAACCGGTCTCGACCGAAGCTTTCACAATTCTGTGTCAATGGATGGAAACAAGGGCAAAAGCGGGAGACATCTGGGTGGACACTATGGGTAATCTCACCCGCTACGTTCGGGAACGGAACGACACCCGGACCCAAGTTCTCAGCGCCAACGATGATACGCTAGTCTTCACGCTCAACAATGAGTTGGACGATTCCGTTTTCAACTACCCGCTTACAGTGCTGGTATCCGTACCCGATGGATGGACCCACGCATCGGTCATCCAAGGGGAACACCAACAAAACTGCGTCGTGGACACAACTGGCGGGAACACCATCAAATGCCGGATTCTACCGGATCAAGGAATTGTCACGGTTTCGGTCCAATACTCTGAGACTCCTCCGCCCGGCGGGAATCCCTGACGCTCCGGTCCACCCATTTCCGAAACTCACAAACAGTTTCAAGATAGGCTACTCCGCCCTTCAGGGAGACATCATTGTGGCCCGCCCCTTCGATCCAGAAGAAGAGTTTGGGATCATTCGCCAGATCCCACAGTTTTTTACCGTGTGAAAAAGGAACCACTTCGTCTTCTGTCCCATGAACGACTAACAGGGGAACTGTGGACTCCCTGATTCTGGATGCGTTGTCAAAACGATCCCACGGAATAACCCGAAAGGGCATATACACCCGCTGAGCCGATAGGAATGCACTCTCAAGGATCAATCCTCCAACTGGATGGGAAGTCGCCAAGTTAAGAGAAGGTCCACCACCCATAGAACGCCCTAACAAGAAAACCCGTTCGGGAGGATAACCCAGATCCTTCGTAACGTAGGAATAGACACTCTCGACAGCAGCATAGGTGCCGGATTCTGACGGGGAACCGGAACTCAAACCATATCCGGGATAATCGTAAGCGAACACATCAAAACCCAAAGCTGAAAAGCCGCCCAGATAGCCACCCATTCTCCCGATATCCTCCCCATTGCCATGGCTCACGATGAGAGCATGACTCGGATTTCCTTCGCGCATTCGAAGGAAAACAATCCGATCGCCCGCTGAGGACTCAAGAACCCCCATGCCCGGTCCGATTCGATACCCAGGGGGCGGCACGGGAAAGACCAAGGCATCACCCACAAAAGCCACAATAATCCAAAGCAGCAGCCACATCACCCCGATTGCCGCCAGAATCTGCACAAGTATTCGCATGATTGTCAGGAAAGGATACCGCCTTTGCACATGTCGACAGACTGAGCTTTCCGTTGAAAACAGGGATCATCGCGACGCTGTGACGCAAATGCACGCAAAAAAAAGCGTCGCCGATCTATTGAGTCCGCAAGGCGCCACCGGCAACCGGTAACCTACAGCAAACAACGCCCGACAAACCCACTCCTGCTGAACCGGGACCCCTGACAGCCCAACGCCTATGGGTTCACGCTGAAAGAGGGAGCCCACCACGCGACCCCCTCATAAATCAGAGAATCTGCCCGGTCCGCGATCAATTGATCCCTTTCGGCCACATCACCCGTAAAGAAATGGCTGCCGGTTGAAGGGTGAAAAAACCGGAACACCGGCAAGCCCCCATCCACGGGACCACTATAGACATAAAAAGCGATCCCATCATAGGTGTAGGTTTCGGACAGATGAGCAATGACGCTCTCACGCTCCGACTCCATAGCCGTGTAAAAATGGCCGCCTCCCCTCCGACTGAAACGATAGACCGGAACCACACCATCCAAATCCGGGCCGGCGAACACGGGATGGACAATTTTCTCGTACACAAAATCCGGTTCGTGCATTTCGAGGCGCCCCCGTTCGACTTCAGAAGCCGTAAAGAAATGACTGTCGTTGTCGAGCCGGTGAAACCGGTGAAGGGATTCAATCGTATCCGGAGCCTCAATACGAAAAGTAATCAGTGCCTGAATCCCGAAAGGGAAACCAACTGTCACTTGGCGAAATTCCATAGTGCGGGGTTCGTGAAACCAACCATCGTGACACACCACAAGATTGCCTGACTTTGCCCGATGGTATCCGATAATTGGAATCGCATGATCGATCCTCCCGTCGCCATCGCTATCGGCTGAGCCAATGAGCGGCCGACCGGCCTGTATTTCTGCTACAATCAACTCGAAGCTATCTTCGAGGTTCTCCACGGTAACGGGCAATAAGTCACTGCTCTCAACCACTGCCTCCGGATGCCGATCCAACACAAAGGCCTTGATCCCCGAAATCACGTTCTCCGGCCAAGTTGATCCATAGCTCAGCATCAATGCACTCCAGGAAGTCCGGAGGTAGTCCGCCACAGAATTGTCCACATGCGCGCCGCCCAATGTGGATCGATCCGCCAGAATCCAGTAGCCCGAATCCATTGGCAGCGAATAGTTCGAATAGTGCTCCGGACTCGCAATCGTGGACTCGGTCCGGGAATCAAGGTAGTGGGTTTCTTCCCTGCCCATCGGGATCACCCCGGCATCTCCGGGAAACAGGTATGGAAACCCATGGGCATCATAGTAGGCCAGGAACATAGCTGCGGCGGTCGGAGCGCATCCATGCAGCCAGATGTAGGTGGGCATGCCCTCCAACACCAGCGAACCGGCCGTATCGGTTTCATCGTACAATACCGGGAGGGAGAATTGCACCAAGGGAGGAGGCGTGGAAGGGCTGTCAAAACAATCCGGACTCTGGGAAGCCGCGAGCATCAGCCCGACAAGCCCCATCCAACAACCAAAAGCGTGGAACAACCCCTTCATCACAGATCACAAACTGGAACCATGCCGGGAAGCTACACCATATTTGCATCCGGTTCCAGTCGGAAATCCGCTCCATTTTGCCATTGATCAACCAGCGCCTTGCGTTTGACACTAGGTCTCATGTCACGCAAATCCAGAATAGCGGCCGGGATCATTCTTGTGATCACCGGATGCATCGGGTTCTGGCTGTTCGCCCGTCGGGATTCCTCCGGCACGGCGGCTTCATTTCTTCCCGACACACCGGACATGTCCGGGTGGTCAACCGAATGGATTGCGACAATGGAGAGCCTCGAAGATTCCGTAGCCTCAAAAGGGAACATCCGGAATCTCGGCGAATTGGGGCTGAACTACCATGCAAACGGGTTTTATCAGGAAGCCTCCCTCGTATATGAAGGAATGATGGAACTCGATCCGGCGAATCCATTGTGGCCTTACCTTTATGCCGATATTCTGTCCGGGTTTGGCAAGTTAGAAGACGCAATTGAACTACTCAACGCAACCCTGAGACTGGATCCGACCTACCACACCGCCAAACTGCGCCTCGCCGAGGGCCTCCAGAAACTTAACCGGACCGATGAAGCGCGGGAACAATTCTACTCCTGTCTGGAGAGCAACCCAAAGGACTTTCACGCCATCATCGGATTGGCCAGAATCCACATGGAACAGCTGGACTGGAGTGCTGCCGAGACACGGCTTCGCCAGGCCATTTCGATCAAACCGGAAATTGGAGCTCCCTACGCATTGCTCGAAAGTGTTTACACCCAAAACGGACGAGCCACCGATGCCGCCAACATCCGTATTGCAGGAACCGGAAAACCGGCCCATGAGGAACCGCCGGACCCGTGGAAAGATCCGCTCATCGACCGATGTCAGGATTCCTATCGTTTGCGGGTAACCGCCGCGACGCCGCGGTATGAAAACAACCCCGATGCCGCCATTGCCTTGCTTGAGCGGGCCATCCGGATATCGCCGGATGAAACGGCCATCCATCAGCAACTGGGTATGCTGTTGTTTCGAAACGCCCACCCCCAACAGGCGGTTTCCCATCTCGAGACAGCCGTCAGGCTCGCACCTGAGGATCCGGATGGCTGGTCTTTCCTGGTTCATGTCCTCACCGAAACCGGACAATATGGGAAAGCCAGGAACCAGACCATCATCGGCTTGTCCCACTGCCCTCAAGCACCTGGCCTTCACTTGGAAAGGGCCCGCCAACAAATTGCAGACGGCGACCACCCTTCCGCAATCCGTTCCCTGCAGACCCTGATTCACCTGCGTCCGGAGGAATCGGTCGGATACATCGAACTCGCCCGCGCATACTTTGGAATCGATCAAGTTGATGAGGGAATTCAACAGATGAGACGCGCATTGGAAGTCGAACCTGGGCATCCGGTCGCCATCACCACGCTAACCTTGCACGCCATCGAGTCGGGAGACGAAAACAAAGCCCGTCGCTTGTTCTCGGACATCACCGCCCAACTGCGCGTTCCACCATCCGACATCAAGCAGCTAACCGCAGCGTTCTTGGAAAAATTCGGAAGCCAGCCATGAAACGTCCCCTTTTCAGATCCTGCGAACCGGTCGGCCGATCGCGCAAGTCAACGGAGAACCGCGATTCAGGCCCAACCCGTCTTCTCATGTTACTGAGCTCAATTGCGTTTGTCTTATGCTTATCCGGATGCGACTCCAAGCCCAAACCCACGCGGGCCACCCGGCTATCCACCCCAAACCACATCCATCAATCGACCGACCTGTTGAAACCGGTTCCAATTGGAGCGGATTTCGCCAACCACCCGTGGATTGCCCATGTCATTGTAACCGACCTCGATCAGGATGGACTGAACGACATCCTCGCGTGTGAGTCCCGGGAAAACAAAGTCCTTTGGCTCAGACAAACCGGCGGCCTCCGGTTTGAGGAAATTGTCTTGCATGAGGGGACTCCCGCACCTGTTCACTCCGAGGCGTTCGACATGGATGGAGACGGCGATCTCGACATCCTGCTTTCGAGCATGGGTCAGGTCTTCCCCAACAACGACAAGATCGGAGCCGTGGTGATTCTCGAGAATGATGGGAATATGGGCTTCACGCCCCATGTCATAGCGGACAAGATCGCTCGGGTATGCGACATCCGTGCGGGAGACCTCGATGGCGACGGGCTTCCCGATCTGGCGGTTGCGCAGTTCGGGTATGATCAGGGCGAACTGCGTTGGATGCGCAACCTTGGGCATGACTGGCAGTTCGAGAGCATCATTCTGCTAAGCTTGTCGGGCCCCGTGAATGTTTTGGTGGCGGATTTCACCGGAAACGGGCACCTCGATATCGTGTCCAACGTCACCCAGCAATGGGAAGAGGTCTACCTTTTCGCGAATCAAGGTGGCGGCCGCTTCGTTTCCAAGGTGATCTTCGGTTCCACCAACGAAGACTACGGCAGCAGCGGTATCAGCACCGCCGATCTGAACCGGGACGGGCGCTGCGACATTCTTCTCTCGAACGGAGACGGATTTGACTATGCCGAACCCGGCCCACGCCCGTGGCACGGCGTCCAATGGCTCGAAAACATGGATGGAGGATTCTTCCGCCACCATTGGATCGGAGATATGCCCGGAGCCTACAGCCCGGTTGAAATCGATCTCGATCGCGACGGGTTTCGGGATGTTGTGGCTGTCAGCGGGTTTAACGATTGGAGCAAAGCGGATGCCGCTTCTCTCATGTGGTTCAGGAACGATGGAAACCAGCGGTTTGAGGCCCATGTGCTCGCGTATCGTCCCACGCACCTCATGTGTGCCGCCGCAGGAGATCTGGAGGGCGGCGGAGATCTCACACTCGTGACGGGAGGGTTTCACGCCTATCCTCCCTACACGCACCGGAGCCGGCTTCTCAGATGGGAGAAGGCCGACCCGGAAAAATAAGATGCGCTGATTCATGCCGGATGTGCCCGGAAAGCATCCGGCACACACCAGCCCGAACCTGGCAGGTCAGGATCAGGACTTCTTGGATGCCGAAGCCTTGCTTGCCTTCGGAGCTTTCGGCAGAGTCGAACGGATCATCCACAACGCTTTTTCAAGCCATTGAATGTGATCTCCGTAGAGATTGCCCGTCGGGATGTCCCCTGCTTCATCCGCCATCCCATTGATCTTCTGAGCATCCTTGAGCAATACCTCGAAGTCAGCTTCCACCGCCTTGAGCACCTGCTCAGCCGTGAAACAATCCCCGCTCTCCTCTTTCAGAGAAGCGTTGTCGAGGTAGTCTTTTACCTTAGCAAAAGGCTTTGATCCCTTCTGGAGAATCCTTTCGGCCACATCATCGAAAAAGCCAAAAAAATACTCATAGTATTTCTCGGTCAGTTCATGAATGCCAAAAAACTGCAGTCCACTCACGTTCCAGTGGTAGTTATGCAGCTTGATATTGATCACATGCAAATCCGCCAGGTTGCAGTTCATCGCTGACACAAGGTCTTTTTTACTCATAATCGCTTTCCTTTCGAATAGTTGAGTTATCACACGCTACCAAAAGGGACTGACTTGTGCTAAAGTCAGAGTTCCCACCCGGCAACCGTTTGTCTCCTTCATAGGATTCTGATTGAATGAACAAACGCAAGCGTGCATCCTGAGTCTTCCAATTATTGTCCATGAAAAACAGCTTTAGCATCCTGAATGCCAGGATCGTCAACGAGGGCACTATTGTCACTGGCGATGTAATTGTTGAGCATGGACGCATCGCGTCCATTGGTTCTTCCACTCCAAACCAACGTAAAGGAAGCATTCTGGATGCCCGGGGCGCTTGGTTGATTCCGGGTCTCATCGACGATCAGGTCCACTTCCGGGAGCCCGGGTTTCCCGAAAAGGCATGCATCCGCACCGAATCAATGGCTGCGGTCGCCGGTGGAGTCACTGCCTACATGGAGATGCCCAACACTCGCCCGACAACCACCGATCATGCGCGTTGGCAGGAGAAAATGGACATCGGCGCAAAGGATTCCTATGCACACTACGGATTCTACCTCGGGGCCACAAACGACAATTTGGAGGAAATCCGCAAGGCCGATCCCAAGCGCATCCCCGGTATCAAAGTTTTCATGGGCTCCTCTACCGGAAACATGCGGGTATCCGATCCGGACATCCTCGAAGCTGTGTTCAAGGCAAGCCCGACTCTCGTGGCCACCCATTGCGAAGACGATGACATCATTGCCCGGAATATGGCGGTTTTCGAACAACGCTACGGAGCCGACATCCCGGCGGAGTGCCATCCCGACATCAGAACCCGTGAGGCTTGCCTGGCTTCGTCCAGTCTCGCTGTAGAGCTTGCCCGGAGGCACAACACACGCCTGCACGTGTTACACATTACGACCCGCGACGAGCTCCAGCTCTTCGATTCCGGACCAGTTGAAGCAAAATCGATTACCTGCGAAGCGTGCGTGCATCATCTCTTCTTCAATGACAAGGACTACGCCACGCTTGGGCACCGGCTCAAATGCAACCCATCGGTCAAGCGGGAATCGGACCGTCAGGCCTTGTTGCAAGCATTGCGGGATGACCGTATCGACGTCATCGCGACTGACCATGCGCCCCACACCGTTTCGGAAAAAAGCCAACCCTACAAATCCGCTCCATCCGGGCTCCCGCTAGTTCAGCACTCCCTTCCCGTTCTACTTGATCTGGTTGCCCAAGGGGCGCTGGATATTCAAACGGTCGTATCCAAGACCAGCCATGCGGTAGCCAAACGATTCGGTATTCCCCACAGGGGCTACATCCGCGAAGGGTATTGGGCGGATCTCGTTCTTTGCGCAATTGAGCCTCCCAAACAGGAGGATTCCAACCCGATTATTCTGTCAAAGTGCGGTTGGTCTCCCTTCGAGCGCTACCCGCTTCGAGGCAAGGTTTTGAGCACCATTATCGACGGACAACTCGTTTGGGACGGACAACGCATTTGCGGAAAACCCGATGTGCAACCGCTGAATTTTGCTCAATGAGTCTCGCTGAAAGTCTTTTTCAAAGGATCGCCGACTTTCTCGACGACTACCCACCTTTCCAATACCTTGGAAAAGAGGATCTTCTGCGGATTGCCCGCCTCGTTAAAATCAAATTTCATGAAAGAGACGAAACGATTTTCGAGGAGAACACGCCACGCAGAAACCTATTCTACGTGATCCACAACGGGAGCGTAAGGGTATTCAACCGCAAAGGGAAAAAGCACCAGCTTCGGGATATCCGGGTGGAAGGCGAACTGCTCGGGATCGGGCACATCTCAGGATTACCCCATTACACCCAATCCGCTGTCGCCGAAAACGACACCATTCTTTACTCCATTCCCTGGGAGCCGTTTTCCCAACTGCTTCCCGCCTACCCGGATGTGATGCGCTTCCTGCGGGCCAACACCTCGCTCCATCCCGAATCCCGATCCTGGGGGGGTGCCGCAAGCGAAATGCTACCCGGTGATCCGGGAGCCGACACATTGGTGGGGCACATCAATGAAACCACCTATCTTCCCCAGATTGTTCAAAAGCGTTTTCTGGCCTGCCAAACGAACGACACACTTCAGGAAGCGGCTTTCAAGATGCTTCAAAATGAACTTGAAGCCATCATTGTCGTTGATCCGGACGGCACGCCGAAGGGCATGATCACCAAGACCGACATGACACGATGCGTTCAGTCGGGACGCTTACCCCGCAAAGCGCTCGCAAAGGAGTTTATGAGCGCTCCTGTGATCACAGTCGGCGAAAACCCGCGCTTGGGAGACTGCATGCGGCTTATGCTCAAAAGCGCTTGCCGGTTTCTCTGCATGACGAAGGATGGCAGCGCGTTCACACCCGCGACAGGTGTGATCTCCGAAAGGGATCTCATGCTCTACTATGGGAACAACCCCATGGTCATCATCCGGCAAATCGGAATATCGGACAACTTTGAGGAGCTCACCCACCTTCGATACCGCGCGGATATGCTCATGCTGAACGAGCTCCGCAGCGTGGACGCCATACTATGGTTCTCCGAAGTTGTCCACGACCTCAACTGTGCCTTTGCAAGACGCGTGATTGAACTTGCCCAGGCCGACCTGAGAGCCGAGGGATACTTCCCTCCCGATGTCCACCTTTGCTGGATGGCCGCCGGAGCCGGGGGCCGCAAAGAGCTGTTCACCCGGACCGCAATGGACCGGGGAATGGTTTACAAAGCCCTTTCGAGTGCTGCGGAATCCCATGCTGCGGATTACGCGACGCGCCTCGCACACACCCTCTCCAACGGCTTGCTCAAATGCGGCTGGACGCCCAATACCAGGCAGATGACAGAGGCCAATATCCAATGGAACCGTTCCCTCTCCGACTGGGAAGCCTACTTCCATCAATGGATCAACCACACGCTGGACGATGAGCTTCCCTCGGTACTGCCATGGTTTGATGCCCTCCCGATTGCGGGAAACGATTACTTGGTCGACAGTTTCCAAAGCGTGCTCGTGCGAGAGATTGCCAGCCACCCCGCTTTCATCCGGAGGCTGGCTTCCGTAACCATCACATCGATTCCTAAACCCGAAGAGTATGAGGCCTTCTCAACCCGCGAAAACCGTCTAGGTGAGCGGCGTTTCGACATCAGCCATTCCGTGCTTCAGCCGCTCAGCCACCTGGCGAGGCTTTTCGCCCTAAAAGAAGGAATCGTCAAACACACTTCGACAATCGATCGTCTCAACAAGCTTGCAAAGACTTCAGCGGCCCATCGGGCGCTCTTTGAGGATGCGGCGGAGGGGTTCAAGATCGCGCTTTTTTGTTCAGCCAAAACCGGTCTGCGCGAACAAAGCCCGGGGAATCTGATCGAGCCCGCTACCCTCACCGGAATTGAACAGCAATCTATCAAGTCCACATTCCGTTCCATCTTCGAGCTCCAAAACCTGGCGGAAACGCTCGTGTCATAACTCCGCCACCATAACCATGGACCACTCCTCGCTATCCCACCAACCGCACAAGGCTCTGGACCCTGTGGTGCTCCCTTCGAGGTGGGTCGTTCTCGATACCGAAACCACCGGAGTCATCGCAACGCGTGACCAAATCGTATCGATCGGTGCGGTTGCGGTTTCGGACGCTGAAATTCAACCCCAGGATTCTTTTGAATGCGTCATTCGCCAACCCTACAACAGCTCCTCTGTTGTGGTTCACGGTATCACCCAGGACGAAAGCGAGCGCCGGGGAACCAGTGAATCGGAGGCGCTGCTGGCTTTCAGCGAATACATCAAAGACGCTTGTCTGGTGGGTCATCATGTCGAATTTGACGTGACGATTCTCAACCACAGAATGAAGCACAAAACCGGACGGGTAGTCTCCAACCCATTCCTCGACACCATGGAACTCGTCATTGCCATGGAAGAGGCAAAATGGATCGACCCAAGGCCCTCCCCTAATGACTTTGGACTCGATGCCCTATGCCGCCACTTCAATGTCAAACGCAGTGGACGCCATACCGCACCGGGAGATGCTTTCATTACGGCACTGATTTTCATCCGCTTGCTCAGCATCGCCGCGAACCGCGAACCGGATATGGTCCGCCGACTCATTCACCCGGGAATCCCGCCGTCAGAAAAGGATCGGGTTTCTAAACCAGGAAGCAACGGGCAGGAGGAAAAAAAAGCATAAGCTCCGGTTTAATCAATCCGATGCGCCACCCGCGAGACTAACGGGCTCAGCCTGCTTGAGCCTTAGAGCAGTCCGCACCCCTTCGCCGGGGCGCTTGATCCCGAAAATCTGGGCCTGAATCGGGGCTTCAATATGAGCCAAAAGCTCCATGTGTCCGCGTTGATCGGCTACCACGCTGCGCAACACCTCCGACAACGGCATCTTTCCAGTGAGTTCCAAATAGTAAGGAATCAGCCATTCACCGATGCCCAGCTTTCCCGCCAGATAATGAACATATGCCTTCGGGTGAAAGCTTTCGCTGAACAGAAGCATGGAAGCCTCATAAGTCGTCCACTGACCGACACTCAAATCCTCCGAATGCCTCAGGTAATTAAGAACATCGGACTCCCAACGCAAGATTTCGGAAAGCTTGGAGTCATCCATGACGAGCTGCACTTCACCAGCAGAAGGCACAGCCACAACCGAAGCCACCACTTGGGACACTTCTTTATCGGACACACCACCCTTGGCATTCCGCCATTCCATCTCCTTACGGTAGGCCGCTTCGTAGATTTCTGCAAAACGCTCGTTTGAGACCGAAACCCCGATCCGATGCATCACGCGCTTGCGAATTTCAAGAACAAGATCCTGAACCCGGACTTTTTTCATGTAAATGCGGGTCACGCCAGGACGCGTCTCCATGCCTTCCCCATGCGGAGCATCGGTAACCGTGATTTCCTCACCGGTCGGGAAGAAAACGCTCAACTCGACAAATACTCCCATTCCGTCATGCCGGTGCAAAACGGCCAAGATGTGATCCGTCGGGCAGCACAAACCCATTAGCCGCACTCCGGACAACTCCGACACCCGATAGCAATCGCCTTTTTCAAAACCCAGATGCTCCAGAATCCGAATCGCGGACTGCGCCCGCGGATGACGGATCCACATGGGCTTGGCGTCTTTTACCAAAGTGACTTCTGAAGGCGAGCCTTGAAGCGATGCACGGATCTTGTGCAGGTAACGACCCTTCCACAAAAGGACGGATCCACCAACAGCGGAAATGACGATCAAGCCAAAAAAGGCAATACCCAATACTTGAAAAAACATGGCTCGCAGGGGGTTGAAATTACGATGCAAGAAAAATCTTGCATAAAAATTCATTAAAAAAAAGCAAAAAGTATAATCAAAATGCATTATTAATGAATTCCACCAAATCCGGCGAATTTAACGCACCTTTCACAAATGAGCGCCACTATCAATGGAACATGATAATCTCTTGTGTTAATATCATAAACACATTACTTCACACGGAGACGCTATGAACCCGCTTTAGCGTTACATCATTTTGTCATCTTTACTAACTAAAACACCAACAACGAGTGATCCGGCATGCTCAATCCAACAGAAAAAGTCCCCCAAGGCTTGCCTCATCCCGTAAAATGCCCTAGTTGCCTTTCTGGAAGCGTCTTCCCGCACCCGTCTGGACACGGTGCACTCCAACTTCGGATTATCATATGCCTAAACACTTTGGATTCATTTCCACCCGGTTTGCCGGAACAGACGGGGTATCACTCGAGAGCGCCAAATGGGCAGAGGTCCTTTGGCACGATGGTCACATTTCTTATTGGTACAGCGGACGGAGCGACCGTCATCCTTCGGTATCGGCCTGTATTCCTGAAGCCTATTTCGGCCACCCCGAAAACGAATGGATCAACAAGCGAATATGGCAAACCACCACTCGGCCCCGGATGGTATCGGAACGGATCCGGGACATGGCGGATTACCTCAAAAGCACACTGTACCGGTTTGTCGAAATGCACGGAATCGATGTACTCGTGAGCGAGAATGCGCTGACCATCCCCATGCACATTCCGTTGGGAATAGCACTCACTGAATTCATTGCCGAAACCGGCATTCCCTCCATTGCCCACCATCATGACTTCTACTGGGAACGCACCCGCTTCTCGATATCCGCAGTTCAAGACTACCTCGACACCGCTTTCCCACCCCGACTGCCATTGCTCGCCCATACGGTGATCAACCGTGCCGCACAGGAACAGCTCTCGCTGCGAAAAGGAGTAGGTAGTATGCTCATACCGAATGTGTTCAACTTTGAACAACCCCCGCCCACAGCCGACGAATACACAAGCGACCTGAGGGCGGATATCGGACTTGCAGATGACGACCTTTTCATCCTTCAACCCACCCGTATCGTCCCCAGAAAAGGCATCGAACACGCCATCAAGCTGGTGGGCATGCTCAACGACCCGAGGTGTAAGCTGGTGATCTCCCACGATGCCGGAGACGAAGGCCTCGAATACAAGCACATGCTTGAGGAACTCGCGCGGGAGGAAGGGGTCGACATCCGTTTCATCAGCGAGCGGATCGGGGAAGTGCGGCAACTCGATTCAGAGGGACGCAAGATCTACACGCTGGGAGACCTTTACCCCCACGCCGATCTCGTGACTTACCCCAGTACCTACGAAGGATTCGGAAACGCTCTGCTAGAAGCGATCTATTACAGGGTCCCGATCGTCATCAACCGTTACAGTATCTTCATTCAGGATATCGAGCCGAAAGGATTCAAGCTTGCCGTAATCGACGGGTTCATCACACGCGAGGTGAAACATCACGTGAGGAGAATCCTGGACGACCGCAACTATCGATCCGAGATGGTCGAACACAACTACCGGGTGGCGCGGCAGTACTATTCCCATTCGGTGCTGAAGCGATCGCTTCGAATGCTCCTCAATGGCCTCACTGTCTGGTCCTCCTGAGTCAATCCTCCCCTGTTCAAGCATGAAGTTTCTCCGAAAACACAAAGTCCTCGAAATCCAGAGTCAGCTCGAATACCTCTACGGATCGAATGCGTCGGCCCTCCTTGAAAGGTTGATCATGCTGGTCGGCCGATATGGCGTTGGGATGCCAATTCCTCCCCCACGGCAAGACCTTTGGTCCGAAAAGGATGCCGTTCTGATCACCTACGCGGATATGGTCCGGGAACCGGACAAGGCCCCCTTGCGCACGCTTCGCGACTTTCTCAGCAGGCGGTTGAAGGGAGTGTTCTCCACCGTTCACCTCCTTCCGTTTTTCCCATGGTCATCCGACGATGGATTCTCGGTGATTGACTACCGGAAGGTCGATTCCGGATGCGGTACGTGGCAGGATGTGGAAGCATTGGGCCGTGATGTGAACCTCATGTTTGATTTGGTGCTCAACCATTGCTCCGCCAAAAGTGAATGGTTCAGGGACTTCATCACCGGGATCGCTCCCGCCCGGCACTATTTCATTGAGGCGGACCCCCAAGAGGATTTATCGGCGGTTGTCCGCCCCCGTCCATGGCCGCTGCTCACCGACACTCCAACCCGCGACGGATCGAAATGGGTATGGACCACTTTCAGCGAGGATCAGGTCGATCTCAACTGGCAAAACCCGGATGTTCTCTTCGAGTTTCTCGACATCCTGTTCTTGTATGTTTCCAAAGGCATGCGGATTGTCCGTCTCGACGCGATTGCTTTTCTTTGGAAGGAGCTGGGGACATCTTGCATCCATCTGCCGCAGACACACGAAGTGGTCCGGTTGATTCGGAATCTTCTCGAAATGGTCGCGCCACACGTTCTGGTCCTCACGGAGACCAATGTCCCCCACGAGGAAAACATCAGCTATTTCGGAAATGGGGATGAGGCGCATATGGTGTACAATTTCAGTCTGCCTCCCCTCCTGCTACATGGCCTTCTGAAAGAAAACTGCTCGACCCTGAGGGAGTGGGCCACCGGTCTACCGGAGCTCCCCGAGGACTGCACCTTCTTCAACTTCACGGCATCACACGATGGGATCGGAATAAGACCGCTCCATGGGAGGGTCAGCGACGATGAACTCACGTGGCTGGTCGAACAAATGAAATCCAGAGGAGGGAAGATCAACTACCGATCCAATCCGGACGGGTCCACAAGTCCGTATGAACTCAACATCACCTATCTCGACGCGCTATCCGAGCCAAACGACACCACACTCGGAACCCAACGCTTCCTTTGCTCCCAGGCCGTGACACTTGCATTCAAGGGAATCCCCGCCGTTTACATCAATAGCCTCGCAGGGGGAAGAAACCACTTGGCAGGAGTGGCCAAAACAGGCCAAAACCGCACTATCAACCGCCAAAAATGGACCCTCTCTGAACTCGAAGACCGAATCGATCTGCCCGCCTCAATCGCAAACACGGTTTTCTCGCGGATCACCCGGATGCTCAAAAAACGCGCTTTGCATCCTGCATTTCATCCGGATTCTCCGCAGCGGATCATCCCCATGGGCGACAGGATTTTCTGCCTCATCAGGGGCTCAACCGATGGGCCAAACTGGGTGCTGTGTCTCTTTAATTTCTCAGGGAAACGCAACGCTGTGCGAAACGTCATCAGCAAAGCCGGTCTTTCCGGAGACTTCCGTTTGCAGGACCTGATCGGACGCAAAAGCCTCGACTCCCCTTCCAGCGCCATCGTCTTGCAGCCTTATCAAGCCGTCTGGCTCACTCCTCAGGAGGGATGAACCCAGGCAAATAGATCAGAGTCTGACTTGAGTTCCCTGTCCTGCGGTCAACAACCATTTTGCACCGCCGACCCCTCCGGCCGGACGGATCTCCTGGCTCAATTCCAGAAAACCTTGATCACGACCACAGTGGAGATGGGTAGACCCCTGCGTCCACCCGCTCCCGGATTCCATTCACAACATGCTGACGGTCCGATGGATGCGTGACCCCAAGCCAGGCGTCCGGCGTATCCAACAGCCGCACACGCGTCCTCCCATCCCGGATCGCATCATCAATGACTGCGGGAATGTAGCACTCCGCCTTTGGATCGGTTCCTCGCTTCTCCAAAAAAGACACCAGCGCCCGGTCCGTCCATTCAAACACCTCGGGCGTGAACCCAAACAGGTTCATCGACACGGGCTGATCCCTGGAGATTTCAACAACCCCGCCATCCCCATCCGGATATCCGATGGTTCCATCTGGCTGACGCCCGATGCCATGGACTTCCTGAATACCTTTCAGCATTCCTTCCTCATCCTTACGGCAAAGTCCCCGGGAAACCGTACCGCCCTCGGACAGCGTCAATCCCAAACGATACGCAACCATCGACTGCAGAACGCCTCCTTTTGGCAGCTTTCGCAACTGGTCGGCGAGGCACTCAAAACTCGCTCGCCCATACAGATCATCCGCGTTAATCATTGCAAAAGGCCCACGGATGACATTTCTCGCACACCAAACCGCATGGCCCGTACCCCACGGCTTGGTGCGTTGCGGGTCAGCCCTGAATCCATCCGGTAAGGCGTCCAACTCCTGGAACACCCATTCATATCGAATACGCGAGGGCAATCGGCTGCAGACCCGTTCCTCAAAATCCTGCCGGATCGATTCCCGGATCACAAATACCACACGGTCAAAACCGGACTCGATGGCATCGTAGAGGTTGTATTCGAGCAGGGTCTCACCCGATGGCCCGACCCCTTCCACCTGCTTGAGTCCACCGTAACGGCTTCCCATACCTGCCGCCAATACCAACAAAGTCAGCTCCATACCATATTCCTTCCGTTCAAAAGCATTCCCCACTACAGTGAACGATTCATTGCAAGGAAAGCTTAGTCAGGCAAAAACGGAGCCCGGCATCTGTCAATGCCGGACACACTTCGATCAGTTGGTATTGAAAAGCAGCGAGAGTTCTGCCAGCCTCCCGCCATTTCCATGAAAATCCTTCTCACATCCTATGGTTCAACCGGTGATATTTTCCCGGTCATAGCCCTTGGAGCGGCCTGTATTAAAAAAGGCCATGAAGTGGCATTCGCAACCTCTCCGCTTTACCGTGCCGAAATCGAACGTGCCGGGCTGCGCTATGTTTACCTCCCGCCGGATTGGGAGCAATGGCAATACAACGATGCCATGCTCAAACTCACCCGAGCCCGAACCCCAATCGAAACCCTTCAGATCATTTATCGCCACAGCCTTCCGTATCTGGATGAGATCGTGACTATTCTCAACCGTGAGATTGCGGCCTCGGATCTAGTGGTATCCTCCTATCTTGTCCCCTACTACAGGACCCTCGCGGAGCGTCAGGGGAAACCCTTCGCAGTGGTGACATTCACCCCAAATGTTGTCCCTTGTGCCGCGGTTCCTCCGCCACATCCGGCAGCAATGATCCCCCTGCCCCGATTCATCCGTCCATTTTGGAACCGGCTCTCCTGGAAGATCGCTGGCATCGCTGTCGATAGCGCGATCAATCGGGTGATCGGGAAGCCGCTGCGAAAGATCGGAATCCCGAAATTCCGGAATTGGTTGCTGCATCCGGCGGATTGCGCTCTGGTCTCTGTTTCGCCTGCATTGTTTCAGCCTTCTGGAATCATTCCGCCCATCTTCCGTTTCGTCGGCTACATGCGATGGCAGACGCACCCAGATCCAGTTGTTCTCAAGCGGGTCGCGGACTTCTGCGATGGAGAGAAGGTACCCGTCATCACATTTGGAAGCGTGACATTCAAGGATCGCGAAAAAGTAATGGATCGCTTCCTCCGCAACTGGCCATCCAACCGCAGGATGATCATCCAGAAAGGCTGGGTCGATCTCGATGCGCCCTCAAACTGCAGCAACCTTTGTGTGGTGGGCAGCGTGTCCCACGATGAGCTTTTCAAACACGCATCCGTCGTGATTCACCATGGCGGTGCGGGAACCACTTCTTCTTGTTTGCATGCTGGAGTCCCCCAGGTGGTAATCCCCCATATCGGAGACCAATGGTTCTGGGGCCGCGAGATGAAACGACTGGGAGTGGGTGTCAGTTTAGGAAGATCGCGCTGGCCCGAACACCTTTGCTCAGCTGTGGACAGAATTGCTTCCAACGATCGATTCCGTCAGCGCGCGGACGAAATACGCGCCATTCTGGCCCATGAAAACGGAGCATCCCAGGCCGTCTCGGTGCTGGAATCCTATGCCGCTGAATGCCATAAACCTTAATTCACAAAGGGGCCCTGAAGGTTCGGAAGGAGGCTTCCTCCAACCACCCCCGCATGCCATCCGCTGCCTCAACATAGACGTGATGATTTCGCATCCTGAGCAAACGCGCATAACTCCCATCCTTGAGCGTCATCAAAGATTCGCTTTGGCTGGTCGGAGATACCTTGAAATCGGCATCCCCGGCCCACACAACCCCACGGCGGGAGTCCTGCGCCAATCCGACCCATGCGGCCACACAAACGATCACGATCAGCGACATCAGAATCCCGACATCCCGGTAGCGCGCTCTCCTTCTCAGAAGCCCCGCATAAGCACCCCAACTGAAACACGCCATCCAGAATGATCCCATTGCCATCCACGACCAAAGGTCCTCAGGCAACAACAATGCCAACTGTTCCAGTAATCCCGATTTCAGCTCCGCTATTCCATCTACCTGCCTGAGATAGCGCACTGCGTTCTGGGTGTCCGGATGCATGAATCCCATGCGGTCCGCCCGTTCCAAATGCCACAATGCGCGCCCGGACAAACCCAGACGGTAATGAGCCACTCCCAGGTTGTGATGAATCGAGGCCGATTCACCTTCCTCAAGACAAAAGGTCCAGGCTTCCAAGGCTTCACGTGTGGAACCAGCTGCATAAACCTGCCCGCCCCGCAAAAAAGCCGCCTCAGCTTCAGGCGACCACTGACACTCCCGCGCAAGCAATCCGGCAGGCTCCACAATGCCCAACATACCCAAGCTGCCGACCAGGCAGAAAAACCATTTCAGGATGCACGGTGCATTCATGCGCACCCCCCTTTTTTCCGGGCTTTCACACTCAATTTCATGAGGGTCGAGCATAGCTCCGATACGCGCTCATATTCCGGCTTGAGAGGAGGGGTATCCGCACGGGAACCTGAAAAGCGGGACTGCTCATACTGGGTAACATAGTATTCCGCGATCCGGTTCATCTCGGCCGTGGAACCGCTCCGCTCCATCAACTGCGCCAACTCATCCGATGTCATGGCCTCCACATGGTGCGAGCCCAAGACGGAAACCGAGGCACACAAAGACAAATATGCATCCTCGAAAAACACGTCCGAATCGCCTTTTGCAGCAGCGGCTTTGGCAAGCCTAAGGTAATGGTGCATCCACCCTCTGGCTTGCTCTTCCCGGGCATAGCGTTGATTCACCTTGAGCCGGATACGATGGATTCGCCAGGCTGCAAAGCCGGCAAGGCCCGCAAATGGAAGCAGTTGCCATAGCCAAAACCATGGCTTTGTGAACAATGGCATGTCGAAACCTGAACAAACGCCCATCTCCCACCTTAGCCGCGCTACAGGCACCTCAAACGGTACCACCGCCGGACCCATCCCCCCTTCCTGAACCGGGTCGCGAATCACTGGAGACTCCACCTCTTCTGTATTCCGCACCAGGCTTTTTCCCGACACATGGATCGCAACCGGCTCAGAGGCCAGATCCCGGAATGACTTCGTCTCCACATCAAAGTAGCGGTATGCAACTGGAGGGAAAACCTCCATACCCGACTCGAGCGGGATCAACACATACTGATACTTCACCTTACCCCGGTACCCCAGAAAGTCTTCATCTCTAAACTCACTCTGCGGAGGAAACACACGCCAGGAATCACCGAGTTGCAGAACAGGAGCCTCCAGTTTACTGAAGTTACCCTGTCCCGCGATTTCGATCGTCAGGTCTACCGGCTTTTCGACCTCCATTTCCGTTTCCGAAAGAGTTAATACCATTTCGAATTTTCCGATACCTCCGTAATAAAAAGTCTCCGCATCCGGCATTCCAAGACTGGTTACCCTTACATCCCGATCCTCGCTGAATACCGTGAACGAGCTCTCGGTAAAATCCTGAAGCAGGCGTTCCCGCTCCAACAAGGACGCTCCATTCTGATCCCGCACCCACCGCAGGAAACCAACCCGATCATTCGGCATCCGCAGGTTCACACTGATCCGGAAAACGGTCCGCAAGGTGCCCGATCGCAACGGCGAATAGGTAAGAGGCCAGCTGTAAACCCGGTATCGCAGATCCCCCCGCGTCACCAGCCGCTCGATGGGACTGGGGGATATGGATTCCAAGGCCACGTCATTTCCAATCTTTTCCGGCTTTCCGTATGTCACGTTCTGCAGGCCATCCAAGATCATGAGATTAAGGGTGGCACGAACCCGCTGCCCAACCCATAGCTCATCGGACGGATCCTCGAGTTCCAGCCTTACCCAATCATCGCGTGCTTCGCGCTGGAGCGTATCCGGCTCAGCCACCTTCAACACCGCAGCGGGCACCCCTAACGTACCTCCTTGATAAGGCATCCTGAACGCGGGCATGATGATGCGACCCTGAAAAT
The DNA here is from genome assembly GCA_016933595.1 of Opitutales bacterium. GTDB lineage: Bacteria > Verrucomicrobiota > Verrucomicrobiia > Opitutales > JAFGAQ01 > JAFGAQ01. The sequence goes on from JAFGAQ010000180.1 coordinate 22,794, forward strand.
TCGGATTCACTTTGAACTCCAGGCGAATCCCGCCCGGATCCATCCCCATTGAAGACATGTACTCCTCCGAGGTCTGATAACGCCCAAAGGTCAAATGAGCGTGAGCCGGCAACTCCGGCTGCGGAGGAACAGTCAACCGGCTTTCCGGATCCCCTTCACGCCGCCGAATGGTAACAATGTACAGACATTCCTGCCCCAATGACACTTCCGCCGGTTCAAACCGGGAACTCACATCGTATTTCAGGACCTCCTCCCCCTCAACTAGCGAAGCCACCCACAGCATCCCAAAAATCCAGAAAACAACAGCAGACACCAAACGTCCTTCTGGTCCCCCGATGGATGGCATGTGTCTTTGTGTCCGCATCTCAGATAAGGCAGTTCTATAGCAGGTCAAGGCCCGCCAATCAAGGGTTTCATTTGATTCAGATCCGGCCATATTCCCGGAATCTGCTCACGAAACACTTCGCGAATTTATCACAATTCATTGACAACTCAGATGTTTGGAGGTACCCCTAGCATACTGCTTCCGTTCCAGATTATCATACCATATGAAACCGCATTCATTCATTATTCTTGTGGCTTCAGCACTTGTTGCACTAAGCCCGCTTCACTCCCAGAATTCAATTCCGGGATCGATCTCATTCAAGAGAATCAGTGGTGACGCCTACATCACCAATACGAATACCGGCTCCCGCGAGAAAATCACCGAATCCACCTCCATCACACAGGGGTATTCCATACTCACGACAAACGACGCTTTTTTGGACGTTGTTTTCTCCAATGGGGTGGCTGCCAGGGTATCGCCCAACACCAGTATAGAAATCGTGTCCTATTCCCAACAGGACGGCCGAGCCGCGGCCCGAAAAGCGGAGCAGGCACCTTCAATCAAGCTGATACTGACCCATGGCGACATTGTCGTGAACGCCACCCAAAAACCTGAGGGTGCCGCCATGACGGTGGAAACCCCCTTAGCCACGGTTTCCGCCGCACAAACCAAGTTCTTTGTTTCCCATGGATCCTCGGCGACTGGTGACATGAAGACTTCCCGCGCGATCAATCTCGGGGTAGCCACATTGAAAATTGAAACCAGGGGGCAATCCGGTTTCTCGGCTAAGGACAACCAAACGTTCTACATAACATGGGATGCGGAAGGAACCGCTCGCAGCCAATCCATCGACACCGAATCAACGGCAATCATCCTTCAAATGCTCGAGACACCGGAACGCGACGGATCGAGTCCCGCTTATTCGGTCACCCCCTACGACTACGTTCTCTTGGAGAAACTCAGTGCCACAGCCAATAATCTTCTTCTCAGCGATCCATCAGCCGGTTCGAATGCGATCGTCCTCTCCACACTCGAAGGAGCGACCTTCCTCAACACCATCACCGGAGCGACCGGACCCATCGTCGAAGGGATGGAAATAGCGGCTGGAACAATTCTCCGCACGCCATCGGAAGGAAGAACCGTTTTGGCACTTCCCAATGAGGCCACACTCTCCATCGAACCCTCAGCGAACCTTTTCCTGGAAAGCATGTTTTCCCACCTCCTTTTGAGCGGAGTTCAACCCTCGGATATCACACGTGTGGGACTCAGAGTGGAAGCAGGAAAGGTGATTGCCAACACACTGAATGCGCCATCCATGGATTTCGTGGCGGTGATCAGCCCACTGGATCAGCACCGCATCGGCGCAAACTCACTGGTTTCAGTGGAATTTTTGCAGGTCGAAACCAACGCATTCCAGACCATCAGCCGTAACGATACTCCGGCTGGCGTCATCGGAATCAGCACAACGGTGGTCACCTCCAATGAGCTGAGCTACACCGACGAACGGGTCACCTTCATCGAATACCGCGCGGAAGGCGGTCCGCTCTCGTTCAACACGCCTCCCGGATTCACGCACATTACTGAATCCGCGATTATCCCTCCCGGTTACGACTTTATCGACCGCACGATTGCCTTCGCTGCTCCTGCTGATCCTGCCGGTCCGACGCCAATCGGCACACCCGATAATCCGGGAGACAATCTTCAAAACACGGAAGTGATTCCACCCCCACCCTCCCTCTGATATTGGAGGGGGACTTCCCGTCTATACGGGGTTCCTTTCCGGTCAGGATTCTTTCAGGTGTGCCACAATCAATAGGCACACCTTTTCTTTTTGGTTGATGCCAACGGGATTTCACACTAGTTTCCTACGCAAAAATATCGACAGCCTGCACACAAGGTTTTCATCCACACACATTGAATGGCACAATATCCCAGATCCAGCAGTTACAATCGTCGGCAAACCGGCGCAAGCTCAGTTAGAAAAAACGAACGCATACGAGCACCCGAAGTCCGGGTCATCGGACCGGATGGTAAACAATTGGGAGTCATGAATCCGGCGGATGCTTTGCGCATGGCCAAAGGCGCCGGACTGGATCTCGTGGAGGTATCTCCAACCGCAAAACCTCCCGTTTGCCGCATTCTCGACTTCGGGAAATACATGTATGAATTGAGCAAGAAACAGAAGGAAAGCAAAAGCAATTCCGCTGTTACCAAGGTCAAGGAAATCAAGCTCCGCGTATCGATCGACACTCACGACTACATGACAAAGGTGCGGAGGGCAGAGCAGTTTCTCAACAAGGGCAACAAGCTCAAAATTTCGCTCCAATTCAGGGGCCGCGAAAACGAACACCGCGAACTCGGCTTCGAAACCGTCAAACGCGCAATTGAAGACCTCAATCACATCGGTAACCCCGATGCCGATCCGAGACTCGTTGGCCGTAGCGTCTCGGTCTCGCTTTCTCCTCTTCCCGCAACCAAACGGAAACTGAAGTATAGCACCGGAGACGAACCGGAAGAGGAAGACGACGGCGATTGATTTCTTTAGCGCTTCCGGGGTAATTTGGTTGCAGCCGGCTGCGGGATTGTTTCACTCCGAATCTGTGTTCAGATCCTATCATACCGGGGATACCTTGTTCCGTATCACCCATTCCATTTTTCGGATTGGATGGATGGTGTTATTGGCGTGTGCCGGACACGTTGCCCTGAACGGCGCGGTTCAAAGCAAGACCATCGCGGGACGCGAAGTCGTCAATGTCTCCGACATCTCCAACCACCTCGGGATGAAAATGCGCTGGGTGGAACGGGGTGAACGGATTTCACTGGCCAACCAATGGACCCGGATTGATATTGGAAGCAAGGAACGTCACATCCTGATCAACAATGTCCGGATTTCGCTCGGTCGACCGGTTCTGGCATATCGCAATCAATTGTACATCGATACCCTTGATTGGCATTTCACCCTTCTGCCAGTTATCACACCCCAGCAGTTCAAGCCATCGAAACCCGGCCCCATACGCACCATTGTGATCGATCCCGGGCACGGCGGCAAAGACCCCGGAGCCGTAAACAAGCAGATGGGTCTTCAGGAAAAGAGTCTCACCTTCGATGTTTCCAAACGCATCCAGCAACACCTCACACGAGCAGGATTCCGGGTGGTGCTGACCCGGGAAAATGACACCTTCATCGCTTTGGAGGACCGCACAGTCATTGCCAACCGCCACAAGGCGGATCTTTTCCTGAGCATTCACTTCAATTCACATGCCGATGGCTCAGCACAAGGAGTCGAGACATTCGCTTTCACCTTGATCAACCATCCATCCACTGCGCGATCAAGCACGGTAAAGAGTGACAGGTTGCATGCGCAAGCCAATCGCCACGACCCATGGAATGCCCTCCTCGGTTACCACATCCAGAATCGCCTGATCCGCGGACTCTCCGAGAGAGACCGCGGGCTTAAACGGGCCAGGTTCACTGTCCTCCGCGATATCCGATGCCCTGCTGCCCTCATCGAATTGGGCTTTGTCAGCCACCCCGAGACTGCCCGAAAACTAAAGAACGCCAACTACCGCAATCAACTGGCTCAAAATGTGGCTCAGGGCGTAATCGACTACTCCGCGCGCATCCAAGCGATCCGGTAGCATTTTCCGCCCCGATTTGCCCGGGCAGTTTGACGCCATCGCCAAATCCGTCCACATTCGATCCCATCATGAAAGTTATTCGGGCAAAGAGCGCCGGCTTCTGTTGGGGCGTGGATCGGGCCATTCGCATCGCAAGAGAATTCGCAACGACCAAAAACAAGACCGTCTTCACGGATGGACCGCTCATCCACAACCGCCAGATGATGGAAACCCTTGGAGCGGAGGGTATTCGCGAGATCGGAGACTATCAAAGCCGGGATGCAATCCAACTTTCCGAAGCTCAGAAGGCCAATGCGGTTATGGTGGTCCGGGCGCATGGCATCTCCCCCGATCGGCGCAAATACCTGCGCGAGCTGGGCATGGACTTCAAAGACGCCACATGTCCGGACGTGGGCATCATTGCCGGTAAAATCAAGCAACACAGTCGCAAGGGATACGCAACCGTCATCTTCGGAGACCCCGATCACCCCGAAGTCATCGGACTCATGGGGTATTCCGAAGGGAAGGGTCACGTGGTCCAGAGCATGGCCGATGTGGAGGCCCTTCCGCCTTTGGGGCCCTTGGTGTGCATGGTTTCCCAATCTACCATGTTCACCCACGAATTCGAAGCACTCGCCAACCGACTGCGGGAACAATACCCCGAGGCGGTCGTAATCGACACCATTTGCGGGGCGACCAAGGAGCGTCAGAGTGACCTTGTCAAGCTCGTCGAACAAGGAGCCGAAGCCATCGTAGTAATCGGGGGACACCACTCCGCCAACACACGCAAACTCGCCAAACTCGCCACCCTTCAGGGCAAACCCACCTTCCATATTGAAACAGCCAAGGACCTCGATCCCGAGGCATTCCGGTCTTACAAGGTGGTCGGCGTCACCGCCGGAGCCTCCACACCCGACTTCATCATCGACGAAGTCTGTTCAATCCTTGAGGGTATTTGACGGACTGTCGGGTTGATCCAATACATCCTCTGACAAGGGAGGAAGCACAGTGATTGCCAAAATAATCCCGGCGATCACCGTGTAGGTCGGCCCCACAAACCATCCAAACACAGGTATGGATGTGAGGATTATAGACATCAATCCAAACGCCAATATTTCCAACTTGGATTTCCACATAAGATTGAAAGACGCCTTGGCTGACAGCCCGCGCCTTTCCAAATAAGGATCAATGTATGGGATCGAACTGAAATACAGCTGAAAAGGGAACGTGACCCCCACGCTCAAGACGAATCCGATTACTGGAAGAATATTGAGAAACAACCCTGCGATAAAAACCCCGACAGAAGATGATATCGTCAGGAAGGCCAAAACCACAGGGCGCAGAATGGACTTCAAATAAGGACTTTTGTAATTGGTTACCCTTCCCGTTACAATCCAATCTGATTTCTCCGAAAGCCGATCCAGAAACGGCCCATAGAAAAGGATCACAATATTCCTGAACACAACAAACAACGGACCAATCTCCAGCAGGATGATCAAAACCAAAACCAGAACCTTCATCCATTCCGAAAGCTGATCAAAGTAATGAATCCATTTTTCTGCCAGACGCACGATTTGGGTTCCAAAATACACTGCAGCAAGAACCATCACACAAGCTAATGCCACGGAAAGAAATATGGGGATCAACAGATACTTCCAATATCCCATCTTCCAGATGACTTCATGTGCTTTACGGAACGCGAAAAGCGAATTTTTGAATATAGGCTCGCTGAAATAGTCATCCAGAATGCTCATATATGTATTAGGCTTGAAAAATCACACTAGCCCAGACTCCGATCAGAGCACAAGACCAATGTAAAAAAACCAAGTTCATAGCTGCTAATCACTCCTCATATACTCACCGAGACTCCGATGGAAATGCAAAAAGCCCCGCAGCGGGATTTCCGCTCCGGGGCTCTAAAGGCCGACTATGGCATCACTCAGAATCAGGACACCAGACTGCAGACAAGGTCGCCCACTTCCGAAGTGGAGTAACCCATCTTTCCGGCAGACAGACTCTTGAGTTTCTTTCCGGTGATTTCCATCACTGCCGCCTCAATCTTGGAAGCAGCTTCGGTTTCGCCCAAGTGGTCCAGCATCATCTGCGCAGAGCAAATCGCGGCAAGCGGATTGATCACACCTTTTCCGGTGTATTTCGGGGCACTTCCACCGATCGGTTCAAACATCGAAACCCCTTCCGGGTTGATGTTCCCGCCCGCAGCAATCCCCATACCCCCCTGCGTGATCGCCGCAAGGTCCGTGATGATGTCCCCAAACATGTTCCCGGTGACGATCACATCAAACCACTCCGGACTCTTCACCATCCACATGCAGGTGGCGTCCACATGGTAATAGTCGCGCTGGATTTCCGGATACTGTGCCTTGCCCATTTCATGAAACGCTCTTTCCCAAAGGTCATACATGTAGGTGAGGACGTTGGTCTTACCACACAAGGCCAAGGTGTTACGCTTCGCACGCTTGCGGGTGTATTCATAAGCGTATTTCAGACAACGGTCCACCTGATAGCGGGTGTAAATGCCGGTCTGAACAGCAGTTTCATGGGGGGTGCCCTTCATGGTGAAGCCGCCTGCTCCACAATACACGTCACCCGAGTTTTCACGGATCACCACATAGTCAATGTGCTCGGGGCCCTTGTCCTTGAGCGGAGTTTCCACCCCGGGGAAAAGCTTAACCGGACGCAGGTTGATGTATTGATCGAGCTCAAAACGCAACCGCAACAAAATCCCCTTCTCAAGAATTCCGGGTTTCACATCGGGATGCCCGATGGCTCCGAGCAAAATGGAATCGTAGCCGCGAAGCTCTTCCACCACGGAGTCAGGAAGGATTTCCCCTTTTTTAAGGTAGCGGTCTCCACCAATATCGTACTCATGCAAGTCGATCCCAAAGTCATATTTGGGAGCAATCGCATGAAGCACTTTAACGGCTTCACGAGTGACTTCCGGGCCAGTCCCGTCTCCGGGAATAGTCGCGATTTTGTAGGTCTTTTTCATGTTCAATGGTATTCGCTTACTCGATGCCTGCCAACCTCATGCCTTCGCCAGCGCGAATTCGAGGTCCTTGAGAATGTCTTCGATATCCTCAATTCCTATCGAGAGTCGAACAAAATCCTCCGTTACCCCTGAAGCGATCTGTTCTTCAGCACTGAGTTGCGAATGCGTCGTCGTCCCGGGATGGATCGCAAGCGACTTCGCATCGCCGATGTTTGCCAGGTGGCTGAACAAACGCAACCCTCCAATAAAGCGCTTTCCGGCTTCGGCTCCTCCCTTGATCCCGAAACCAACCAAGGCCCCGAATCCGCCTTTCATGTAGCGTTGCGCAAGCGCATGATAGGGGCTGTCCTTGAGGCCAGGATAGGTCACCCATCCCACTTTGTCGTGTGATGCCAGAAACTCCGCTACCTTGAGCGCATTCGAACAATGACGCTCCATCCGCACATGCAAAGTCTCCACTCCCTGCAAGGTCAGCCATGAATTCAAGGGAGAGGGGCATGCACCCATGTCCCGCAACAATTGAAGGCGCATTTTCATGATGTATGCCACGTTGGCTCCCCCAAACGGCGCAAAAGAGCGGAACGCATCCCAATGCACCAACCCGTGGTAGCTGGGATCCGGGTCCGTGAAGCCGGGGAACTTTCCATTTCCCCAATTGAAATTGCCTCCGTCCACCACCATTCCTCCAATAGAGGTTCCGTGACCGGCAAGAAACTTGGTCGTGCTGTATACAACCACATTGGCCCCATGCTCGATCGGCCGATGAATCGCCGGCGTCAAAACCGTGTTGTCCAGAATCAGCGGCACACCCGCCTCCTTCGCGATCGCCGCCACCTCCGCAACCGGGAAAACATTCAGCCTGGGGTTTCCCAAAGTCTCGCCGAAGATGGCCTTCGTGTTAGCCTTGAGCGCCTTGCGGAAATTCTGCGGATCATCCGCATTCACAAAACTCACCTCTATTCCCAGCTTGGCAAAAGTGTAACGGAACAGACTGTAGGTCCCTCCATAGATCTGCGAAGCGGATACAATGTGATCCCCAGCTCCACATAGGTTCAGAATAGCATTGGTGATCGCCGCCTGCCCGCTGGAATGAGCCAACCCACCCACACCTCCATCCAGTGCAGCCAATCGTCCTTCCAACACATCATTCGTGGGGTTGTTCAGCCGCGTGTAGATGTGCCCCAAGTCCTTGAGCGCAAACAAATCCGCGGCATGCTCCGCATTCTTGAATACGAAACTCGTGGTCTGGTGGATGGGCAAAGCCCGCGCCCCATTGGACGGGTCGGGCGACTGGGCAGCATGAACCGCCTTGGTGCCGATTCCGGTAAACTGTGGGTCAAGCATGATATGACAAATCTTCAGGTTATGAATCCATGGAGTCTTCCGCTCCGTGCAAACCCCATAGAAAACCACCTCTCCCATCGCTGTCAAACGAGCCGATCAATCAGATTGGATTCCCGCAGGATCACCACAATCCCCAAAGCACCGTTTAAACGATCTCCGCAACAGATCAACGCCTCTCGACGAAACCTCCCAAAACAACCACATGAAAGGACTCCGACGCGCAGGCTTGAAGCAAGAGGGACTCCAACCATCCCTCATCCTCATGCGGGTTTCGAATCGTCTGGTTCCCGCACCGTTGAACCCGCCGATCCTGCGGCCTCTCCTTCAGGGACATTCTTGCACGAATTCCGGGCAAACTCGCGCAAATCCTCCACCGTATCCCCTTCATCCATGATTTCGTGTCCAATAAGGGTCTCAATGACGTCCTCCATCGTCAAAACACCCGAAAAGCTTCCAAACTCGTCCACCACAACCGCCAAGTGTTCACGATCCCTCAGGAACAAACCAAACACACGCTTCAAAGGCATCTGCTCAGACACAATGATGGCCTCATGAGACAAATCCTGAATGGTCCGGCTCCACTCATCCTTTGCCGCCGCAACCAGAATATCATTTCTCAGGACATACCCGACGATCTCTTCGTCATTCTCCAGCACCGGATACCTGGAATAGTTGAGGACCCCATAGGATTCGATCACCGCCTTCACCGTCATGTCATTGGAAAGGTATTTCACCACCGGACGTGGAGTGAAAATATCATACACTTTGATGGATTGGAAACGCATGATACTCTGAACCATCTGAGCATCCCCCGGATCGATGACCCCTTCCTGTTGTCCAAGATCCGCCATCGCATGGATCTCGTCCCGGCTTATTCCCGAACCCACATCCCCGGAGGTCAGCATACGGGAAAACATCTGCGACAAAACAACCAATGGCCACATAATGATCACCAGAAAGCGCACAAGATAGATCGAAGGAACAGCCAAAGACCGCCAGTAGACTGCCCCGATGGTCTTGGGAAGAATCTCCGAAAAAACGAGGATCAATAAGGTAAGCACACCCGAAATGACCGAGAAAGGAATATGCTGAAACACAACCTGAGCCTGCGCACCCACACCAGCCGCCCCAATCGTATGCGCAATCGTGTTGAGGCTCAAAATCGCTGCCAACGGTCGATCCACATTCCGTTTCATCGACTCCATTAAAAGTGCCGACTTGGCCCCGGATTCTTTTTTTGAAGAGACATAGGACGGGGTCAGCGATAGCAGGACCGCCTCAAGAATCGAACACAAAAACGACAATAGAATCGCTACCAGAAAAAAGAATACCAGCATCAACATGGATGGTTTAAACGAACCATAGTTGCAGCATAAATCAAACCCAATCCACGGATACGCCGGGCTCCGCCGGAGAAGAGACCCTTGACCAGGCCCGTCAACGGGTCAAGAATCCCAGGCCTCCAATGCTTCCCCGAATGATAACTCCTTTTGACACAACCCCGGTGGGCGGACAAAGCCCGGTTTCGTGGATACAATGGGGTTCCGACCTTGATCCGGCCTCCATCGAGCAGATGCGGGCCGCTTGCTCACTTCCGGTGTCGGTCGCCGGAGCGCTTATGCCCGATGCCCACACAGGCTACGGATTGCCTATCGGTGGCGTGCTCGCAACAGTTGGCGCTGTTATCCCCTATGCGGTTGGAGTGGACATTGCCTGCCGCATGAGGCTCACCGTGATTGACCAACCGGCATCAGCACTGAGCGGCCAAAAAGATCGCCTCGCCAAAACAATTGAGGAACAGACCCGATTCGGCATCGGCGCCGAATTCCGCGATCGCCGCAATCATGATGTTATGGATCTCGACTGGTCTGTCTCACCCGTCACCAAACGCTTCCGCGACCGCGCATGGGCCCAGCTCGGAACCAGCGGTTCCGGCAACCACTTTGTCGAGTTCGGCGAACTCCACGTCACCGATCCTTCTCTCGGGATTCCCACCGGAGACTACATCGCGCTGCTCAGCCACAGCGGTTCACGCGGTCCCGGAGCACAGGTTTGCCAGCGCTACAGCCGCCTCGCAACCGACAAGCATACCGAACTCACTGGAGCCCAAAAGCAACTCGCCTGGCTCGACATGGATTCAGCAGAAGGATTGGAATACTGGGCGGCCATGGAATTGATGGGGCACTTCGCTGCCGCCAATCATGAGCTGATCCACCGGCACATTCTCAAAGCCATCAATGCCAAAACCCTTTTCACGATCGAAAACCACCACAACTTCGCGTGGAAGGAAACGCATCGGATCAATGGCACGCAACGGGAGGTCATCGTTCACCGCAAAGGCGCCACACCAGCCGGACTTGGCACCCTCGGCATCATACCCGGATCCATGGCCACCCCGGGCTTCGTGGTCCGCGGCCGCGGTAATCCCGATTCCCTCTGCAGCGCCTCCCACGGCGCCGGCAGGCTCATGAGCCGGACACAGGCCCGCAACACCTTCACATGGAGCGCCACCCGCAAACTCCTCGCCGAACGCGGCGTGCACCTGCTCTCCGCCGACATTGATGAGGTTCCCGGCGTCTACAAGGACATCCATCAGGTCATGGAATCCCAGCGCGACCTCGTGGAAGTGCTTGCATCCTTCCAGCCCCGTATCGTCAAAATGGCCCCTCCCGGCGAAAAAGCCGAAGACTGACCCAACAGACTTGAAGCTCTATCATCCGAAACGATTAAGCCCAACGGTACCGATTCCATCAAACGAAAAGCCTCCCAACTCTCTGCCAAATCCCACTCTGTTCTCTCATCCCGGACCCGGCGTTAAAGGCGGCCAGACCCTCAGGAGAATCAAACCGGATAAACAGCCCCCACAGGTAATCCTCCTGAAGCATCCTGTAACAATCCCCCTTTCATGAATGAGTCCAAGCCTAAAGGAAAATGCCAATACCACCCGTTACCACTTTGTTGCTGTTTTGTCGCCGTTTTTTCTGCGTTTTTGGGCATTTCTAGCAAAGAAAACAGGACACTTGATCAAACGCCTCTCTTTTCCGCAAGCCCCTGATTTCAAGGAAACTATGGCGGATGGGGAGGGATTCGAACCCCCGGAACCGTCGCCGGTTCAACGGTTTTCAAGACCGCCGCAATCGACCACTCTGCCACCCATCCGTGTGTCGTTGTTTCGTGTAGAGTGCCGGAAGGCGGGCAACTGTCAAGCACCGAGCATCATACCCGGTTCCGGATTTGTTCCGGCTTCTCGTATGGGTATGCGCATTTCAGCCCCACGAGATTCCGTAATCAGGCCCAGACCCGTAACAAGCTGGTAACATTCACCTCGAAAATTCGGGGCAATTCCAACTGTTTTCCGCGCGAATGCAGCACGCTTGCGACTGATGTTCAACTACTTGCATTACAGACAAAGAAAATTGGCATGGAGCCTGATAGTTGGAATGCGGGTTCACTCACTTTGGGAGCCCATCGAACAATACATAAAAATGGACATCCAATTGAAACATTCCTTCAAACGCGCAACCCGAACGGTGTTGCTCTCACTCCTTCTCGGACTGGCGGTCGGCATAGCTCCACTTGCCTGGAGCAAGCCGGTTGACGAAGACCTGAGCGAACTTCCGTTTACCGAAGCCTACCTACGGACTATCGATCTGCTGGCAGAAAACTACCCACTCGGACATTGGAAAGAAATCGACTGGGAAACGGCTCGCAATCGTTATTTGCCGGAGATCGCCCTCGCTGAGAGCAACAACGACCTTCAGGCATTCTGCAGGGTATTTGCCCAGTTCGCATTCAACACGATCCGGGATGGACACACGTGGATTACGGTAATAAGTGAAGACGCACCGGTAAGGCAGTCTTTTACCGACATCGTCGCGTCGGAAAGAGGGGGAAGCTTCGGACTGACTCTTGCGTCCCTGGACAATGGGAAAGTCGTTGTCGCCTCACTTCGCCCAGGGGAACCAGCCGAGTTGGCGGGAATCCAAGTTGGAGACGAAATCATTACATGGAACGGGACGCCCATCGTGGACAAACTTGCCACGATTGATCTGCTTTGGGCACTTCAAGGAACACCAACCGATGAAGGAGCGATCCAATTGGCAAATACTTTCATTGGGAGGGGAGAACCTGAATCCTATGCCGATCTTGTTGTTCGCAATGCATCGGATGGCATCATCTCTGGCTATAGGCTCGAGGCAATCGATGACCCATTGGGTCATATGTTCGACATCGCAGAGCTAGGTTCGACTGCACCAGGAAACTCGACATTCCGATTCTACTGGATAAACGGAGGAGTCGCATATCTTGGGATATCCTCTCTGGTTCCCGATTTCCCAGAAACCGGATTTGAATCTGACGATCAGATGCTGGCGGCGGGGATGGAATATGTGGAAACATTCAAAGACTACATGCGCTCCGTCACGACGGCAGGAGGAAAAGAACTCATTCTCGATTTGAGAGGGAATGAAGGAGGAGCGGATATTCTTGGAGCCATGATGGTGTCCTGCCTGACCCGCGACAGCTGGTTATACACTCAGAATGTCTATCAGGATGATAACGGTCAATGGGTTAACGAAGATGATCCGTTTGCGGTATCGATGGTCGAACCTGAGGGAGATCCCCTTTTTGAAGGCGATATTCTCGTGCTCGTGGACAGCAACACAGTTAGTGCGGGAGAGGGATTTGCCTACCATCTACAGAAACTGCCCAATGCCCGCGTTATAGGGACCACCCGCACCAACGGCTCCTACGCATGGGTCGGCTCGCGCATCATCCTCCCCGGAGGCTTGGTCTACAGTTTCCCATCCGGTCCCGCCCTGGACGAGAGCTTCCAAATCATGATCGATACTAACGCCAAGGGTGAAGGCGGCGTGTATCCCGACATCCGCATCCCGATGTCACTCAATCGCGTGATGCGTGAAGCCAACGGTGAAGATGTGGAACTCTCATACACAGTCGATGAATTGATTCAAACCCGGGCTACCCGCGAACGCATCAATCCAACACCGGTAGCCTGCCCCACCATCCTGGCTTTCGAGGTAAACGGAGAATTCCTGCCTGTAGACATTCTCCGACCGGCATCAAACGGGGTCTCGGCAGAAGCCATTCCAACAAGGATCCATCTGCCAATCGGGGCCCCAACCGATATCCGCACCATCTGGGATTGGAGAAAGAATCCCTCCAGTTTCACTATCATTCAGGGAGCCCTACCCGCCGGACTAAGCCTGAACCGCGAAACGGGACACATAGCGGGATCACCCCAGACCGCGGGAGTCTTCGAGATCCAACTGTCGGTCAAAGACTGGCGCGGACGGGGTTACCAGCAACTTCAAATCCACGTCGAATAGTCTTTTTCGTCCGGATTCGATTCAAGAAAACTGAAACGGCCCATCCCGAGGTGCAACCCGCAAGGCTTGCGCCAGAGATGGGCCACTTTCCTGTGACACGCTCCATTTGGGTTGAAAGAATGTAAGCATTCGGACAAGGTGCCTGTTTAACCTTCATTTCTTCTCATGGCCGACCTGTCCTCCAAAGAAACCCCAGTTGCCCTATCGATCGCCGGCTCAGACAGTGGAGGAGGCGCGGGAATTCAAGCTGATCTCCTCACCTTCAGAGCCCTCGGCGTTTATGGGACTACCGCCATCACCTGCACTACCGCCCAGAATCCGGATAGCGTGATCTCGGTTTGCCCGCTTTCCCCCGACCACGTTAAGGACCAAATCCGGCAAGTGCTCGACTACTTTGATGTCCGTGCGATCAAGACCGGGATGCTGTTCAATGCGGAAATTATTCGGGCCGTCGTGGATAGCCTTTCCGCATCCAGCAAAATTCCCGTCATCGTTGACCCGGTAATGGTCTCCACCAGTGGATCGGTTTTACTCCAGCCTGAGGCCATCGAAATCCTCACAAAGGAGCTCTTTCCGTTGGCAACGCTTGTCACGCCCAATCTGGATGAAGTGAAAGTGCTCATCAAACGCCATCCCAAAGACCTCCAATCGATCGTAAACGCTGCCCGATCCTTGGCAACGCGCTTTCAAACGGCTTTCCTCGTTAAAGGCGGACACCTGCCCGGCAATCAGCTAACCGACGTGCTGGCATTTCCCGAATCCGATTTCCGCACGTTCAACACACAACGGATCTCCGGGGTCAACAGCCATGGCAGCGGCTGTTCGCTGGCTTCCGCAATCGCGGCAGAAATTGCACGCGGCAATCAATTGGAAGAAGCCATTGAAAAAGCACACCGCTTTCTCCAGGACACTTTCTTGCGCCCCGTCATCCTCAAAAAAGGGGCATTTCTCAACCACTTCAGGTAGTCTTCCTCCGCCATGCATCGTCCCGGCCAAGAGATCGGGCACCGCAACAGAGCCCCTCTGGTCTATATTCTTACGCCTTGGGGATCGGGATTGATTGTGTCCCACTTTGTGAGTGCCATCGGCGAATACACGTATCTGCTTCTCATTCTAGCAATCCTTTGTTCGTTCGTTTCCATTGCAGCTTCATGGATTATACAATCCCATTCCATTAGGGATTTCGCCTGGGGTATAGTATTCATCACCGGTTCTTTCATTGGGGGTTGGATTCATGGTTCAATGCATCTCCCGGAAACCCTTCCCGAGTCATGGAACGGGTTACCGCCCCGACAGGCGCGAATGACGGTTCAGGTCAATCGGATTCGCTTCCAACCCGAATCCGACAAGGCCGGATCTTGCGCATTCACCGGGTCAATCACAGCTGCTCCAACAGTGATGTCGGACAAAACCGGCCACAAAGTCAGCGCCTTTCTTTTCAAACCTGCCGACACCTTCCCCCTATTGAAGGGCTCACTTGTACAGGGAACTGGCGTGCTGAAATGGGGCAAATGGAGTTATTTCGCTGAAAACCCCATTCCCAACATGCCCCTGCTCGAATGGAATGCGGGAGAAGTGCTCTCGGTTGATAACAGCCGGATCCATCCCACCGAGCATCTTCGCGCAAAGGTTTTATCTGAAATCGATGACATCCTAAGCTTGAACGCTCCGCAAAACCTGCCGCTCGACGCCTACCTCAAATCCATGGTAACAGGGAGCAAAGCCTACCTCGACAAAGCCAGCAAACAGCGCTTCCAAGCCACGGGCTTGATGCATTTCCTCGCCATAAGCGGCTTTCACATGTCGATTCTGGTGCTCAGCCTTGTGATAGCGGGCAAGGCCATTCGATTGCCAAGTTCCTTATCTGCATTGGCAATCATCGCCATATCTGCGGCCTATGTGTGGATTACGGGAGCGAGTCCATCTGCCCAACGGGCGTGGATCATGGTGTTATTCTACTTTGCAGCCGCAGCTTTAAAAAGGAAACCCAACCCCTATGCGGCACTTGTCGCCGCCGCATGCGTGATCCTATGGAATGATCCCCGCCAAATATCCGATCCCGGATTTCAGCTGTCTTTCACCATCGTCGCTGGAATCATCGGATACGGAACCGCTCTGATCCGGCAACTTAACCTTCGCCTGCTACCTGACCGGTTCCTGACTGAAAAACCGACAAGCAAAGGGCTTCGGCTTCGCGCAAGTTTCCTGAGCATGTTAATTCCCCCGCTTGCCATCAGCTGGATTGCCTTCTGGATCAGCGCACCCCTTATTGCCTTTCACTTTGGAGCGCTTCCCCTTTCCACCTTTGTCCTCAATCCCATCCTCGGATCCATGTTCGCAGTGAGCCTGATCACGGCATTTCTCTCGCTTGCACTGGGAGCGATAGGGCTCCTTGGGGTTGCCGGATTTGTCAACTACGCCGCTTGGCTCAATCTTTTTATTATCCATTTCTCAACCTCTTGGATGGCTCCAATCTCCTGGCTTAGAATCCCGCTTCAACCAACCATATGGGGATGTCACACTGCCACACTGGGTGCCCTCACCATCCTTACCCTTATTAACCACCATCAGCCCCGAATCCCACTCCGGACGTTCCTGATAGTTCCGGGCTGGATAATTCTGGTTCTCTCAGCAGACGCTCTCGTTAGGATTCTTTCGTACTGAGCCAATTGCCACTAGCTGATAACCGGAGCACCCGATAAACCACTGGATGCCGCCGTCGTTTCAGACGCAAGTCGATCGCACCTTTCACTAATCGAAGATTGGAACTCTCATGGAAAAACTATGGAACCAAACAAAAAGCATAACCGGAAAACAAACTCGGAGTTTTTTGGTCGATGAATCCATCCCGCTATTTCGGCGGTTCATTGAGAATTCTATTGGGGTTCCACCGGACCATCGATAAAATCA
>JAFGAQ010000181.1 GCA_016933595.1 Opitutales bacterium
CCCATGACCAAGTCCGAATCATCCTCTGTTCTGCTGGTCCACGGAAGCGACCTTTTCTTCGGATCCGGTACAGCGGTAATGTATCGCAATCTTCTGGACTTACTCCCTGAAACCTTTTCCATCCACCAGTTTGTTGGAAGCTGGCGCAGCGCCCCGGTTCCAGATCTCGAACATCGCTATCGCGTTGAAACCCGCATCCAGCCGCATTTCGCCGGAGCGCTGAAGGCACGCCACTACTACGCACGCATTTTGGATCGCCTCTTCCATCGAACCGATTGGGAAACTCCCGCCAAATGGGATGCCAAACGCCTGATCCGGCACATCCGTCAGCACATACCCGAAATCGTTTGGTGGAGCGGGGACTACCTTCCATGGAGCTTGGCACTTTTGGAATCAGTTTTACCGGAACTCCCCTCCGATACCCGCCTAATTCTGAGCCTCTACGATCCGCCGGGATTCTGGAAATCGGCCCGCAAACCGTTAATTCCCGCACTCCGGATTGCGCTTCTGAGGGCAGACGCCATCGACGTGATCGGATCCAATATGGCTGGCTTGATCCGCGAAACGCTGCCAACATGTCCAACTCCAGTTATCCTGAATGATATCGCCAGACCCACCCCTCTTCGTTCCCGGGCGAAACGTGAGGCCTTCACAGTCGTCATCGCCGGACAAATCTACGATCCGGCTGGTCTCCAGCTTCTCGTGGATAAACTTGGCACCGATAAGAAGCTGATCCATGTGGAGTGGTACGGCACCGAAAACAATCTTCGAACCGCAGAAGCGATCCGTTGGCCGGAAACGGTGAAACTCCTGAACATCGGTCCAGTCGACAGAAGGGAGATCCCGGAACGGATCGCCCAAGCCGATGCCGGATTTCTCAGTCTTCCGGATGAACCATCCGATTTCGCGCGGTATTCGGTCCCCACCAAAATCATCACTTATCTTGAGGCAGGATTGCCGATTCTGTATGTTGCACCGGATTTCGCAGAAACCCACCAAATGGTTCAGAAATACAGCCTTGGATTCCGTATCGACAAAAACATCCACTTCCCGACAATCGTGAGCGCGTTGGAGGAAAACCGTGAATCGTTGCAGCGTAACGGAAGTCAGCTGCTCTATGAAAGATGCCATCCCGAAACTGCACGCAAGCGCCTGATTGGCCATTTGACTGGCGAGAATAAGCCCGACCCGTCCACATGAATAACGCGCTCCCATCCGGCTGTAATCCAGAATCGAATCAGCCAATTGAATACTCGATCATTATCCCGGCATTTCAAAGAGCTGAGATGCTTGAGCGATGCCTCGAATGCCTCAGCCCCGGCTCACAGTCAGGGGCAAATATGGCAAGCGAGCCCCCCCCCGAGTCCACACAATCCCGGATAACCTACGAGGTGATCGTGAGTGACGACAGCCCGGATCCGCAGGATCTCGAGTCTGTTCGCGCCCGCTTCCCATGGGTGCGCTGGGTAAGAGGCCCTCAAAGGGGGCCTGCCTCTAATAGAAACGAAGGAGCGCGACACGCATCCGGGCGTTGGCTGGTATTCACCGACGACGACTGCCTGCCATCATCCGGATGGCTCCAAGCTTTTGCAAAGGAGCGATCCGAGCAGACGGTTCTCGAAGGCAAAACCATCGCGGATCGACCCCGCTCACGATTGGATGAAGAGGCACCAATTAATGAAACCGGAGGTTACCTCTGGTCCTGCAATTTCGCGATCTTGAGAACCTGCTTCGAAGAACAATCCGGCTTTAATGAAGGCTTTCCCTATCCCGCCATGGAAGATGTCGAGTTCCGGGTCCGTCTGGCGGAGGCCGCAATCAACCCGAAATTCTGCCCGGAAGCGGTGGTGGTTCATCCCTGGCGTCGCACAAAAGGCATCATTCACCGCAAACGCGAGCTCGCGAGTTGGTATCATTTCCTCAAACTGCATCCCGCCAAGCGTCCACATTCCTTATCCCTTCACTTCTTCCATCGTTCCTTCCGCACGCTGATCAAGGTGACTATTCCCGGGACGTTCCGATACAGTTTCCGTGGATGCTTGCCTGCACTGAAAGAAAATGCTTTCTTCGCAATCAAAGCATTGAAGGCGCTGATGGGCTACGACGAGCCATGAGGATCGCATTCCTTACAGGTTGCACTGAAAACGGGCAAGACGGCGTGGGAGACTATTGCCGGATCCTGGCCAATGCGCTTGAACACGAAGGCCACAAAACCGCGCTGATTGCATGGAATGACCGCTTCGTCGAGGAAATCACCAGCCACGAAAACGGGCTCAGAATGCCACGATCAACCCCTGAGCCGATGAAGCAGAAGACGGCCCTTGCCTGGATCGAAAAATGGAAACCCGATGTGCTGAGCCTCCAATGGGTTGCATTCGCCTTTCATCCCCGGGGTTTGCCTTTTCGCTTTTTGCAAACACTTGAGATAATCCGCCCTCTGATCTCGAAGCGACACCTCATGGTTCACGAAATCTGGACCGGAGCCGATCCCGATACTCCACTCAAACACCGGATGCTCGGAATCCCGCAGCGCATGCTCATCCGCCGCATGATACGGATTTGGAGCCCACATTCGGCCCACACCCAAGTGCCATTTCATCAAGCAAAACTCAAGACTGCCCTGCCCCGGATCGAACTCCTTCCCCTCTTCGGAAACATCCGCCCGACACATCTGGACAGGGCTCCCCAGCCAACTGCCAGACATACCCGCAACCTGATTGTTTTCGGTACAATTCCCCCCGAGTGCTGCGATGGGGCATTCTTCCGGAAAGCGGCTTCTGCTGCAAAAGCTGCAAACCTCGGGCTTTCGATCCGCTGCATCGGCAGATCCGGGCCGTCGATCGACACGTTTATCCATACCGCTCAAGCTTACGCTCCCACTATCCGTGTGGAAGAATTCGGCCAGCTGAATCCGGATAACATCTCCGAACACCTCATGAACGCCGACTTCGGAGTGGCCCTTTCCAAACCGCAAATGCTCTCCAAAAGTGGAGTTGCGGCTGCCTTCGACGAACATGGGTTGCCCATCCTCTGTGCCCGACCCGGACCACTCCCACCCAAACTTGGAACCCTGCCGTTTTTTCGTGTTCCTGTAATTGAACTCGACGCCATTGACAGCTCCATCCTAACCGATTGCAAAGCCCTGCCGGCAATGTCGAAAGTGGACACCGTTGCTCAGATGCTGTTGAAAACTCTCCTTTGCTCATGAGTCCCGCAATCCATTGTGCCAATGATCAAACCTGCAAGACGGGACACCCGGCCGCACAGTGCTTGAAATTGCTCATCTGCGGTTCCTCGCAAGGCGCCTATGGCGGAATTGAAGCCGTAATGTTCGCGCTCGCCGATGCTGCACGAAACTCGGGTCGATTTGAAGTTCGCATCGTTTTCAAGCTCGTCAAATCCGCCAAAGTCCAAACCTCGCTGGAGGAGATGATCCAGTCGTGCGGACACGCTTGCCACATCGCCGGTCGCATGGATCCCAACCTTTTCTCCTGGATCGCTGAGAGTGATTTGGTGCATGTCCAGAATGTCCCGCCCGACATCGTCGGTCTTTGCAAGCTGCTGGGAAAACCCCTGGTGTCCACAATCCACAACTATCGACGGACCCGATTCAGCATTCACCGGTTACTATGGGACACGTGCTCCAAAATGTGCGACTACATCACATTCAATTCGGCATTCGTCATGTCAACCTGGGATCGGGTGGGCACCAACAGGAAGCACCATGTGGTGCCAGCGGTGTGCCGGATACCCGATCTCCATCCTCCCGGCGGACAACGAAAGGGATTCTCTTTTATTTCGAGATGGATTCCCAACAAAGGAGCCGACCTCCTCATCAAGGCCTATCAATCGGCGGATTTGGATCCCGACAGATGGCCCCTTGCCATGATGGGTGAAGGACCCGAGCTTTCGCGTATACGCGATGAACTCATTCCAAACGGTTCTCCAGGAATCGAACTCCTGGGAAGGGTGGATGACGCCGAGAAATGGAAAATAATCGCCAGTTCCAAATGGTTGGTAGTGCCCCCGCATACCCTAGAAGACATGGGACTCACTCCCATTGAGGCCCGCGCATTGGGGACTCCGGTCATCGCATCGCGCGACGGAGGATTGATTGAGTCGGCAGGAGACCATGCGCTTTTCTTTGAGCCTGGCAACGTGGATGAGCTACGGGAAAGACTCGAAAAGGCCGCCCGGATGGATGATTACGAATACTTTTCGATCGCGAGAAAATCCCAGGACTCACTCCACTCCTATCTGGTGCCCTTCTCGTTCTACCATACCCTTTACCACAAGGCCACCCAAGCCACCGCACCGCATCCTGCCGCCACCTGAAACGGATTTCACCCTATTGTTTCCATCGTGATACCGCCTGTCATACTCAGCCACCCGACCGCAAATGTATTCAGTCTGGCACTTGCAGAACACCTGGCTGCAAGCGGTACACTCGACAGCTTCTGGACCTCTCTGGTGTGGGACAAAACCAGCCATGCTGGGAAATTCATGCCCCGGAAATTGCGAGCTCAGCTCGAGCGCCGTGCAGTCAGCCCACGGCTCCGCCGCTTGGTGCACACGCATCCCTCCCGGGAAATCGGCCGTCTGTTCTTGCAACGTTTGGGATTGAACATGCTGCACCGGCATTCGCGCTCACCCTTTTCTACTCAGGCGGTCTACACCTCCCTCGATCGCAGAGTGGCAGACTGGATTCTCAAGCATCCATCTCCCGGCGTTGTCTACGCCTATGAAGATGGCGCCGCCACTAGTTTCCATGCTGCGGCCCAAACAGGACGCTTCAGGGTCTATGATCTGCCGATTGCATACTGGGAACTCAGAAAGTCCATCTACGATACCGAAGCCCAACGTTATCCGGACTGGAAGGAAACCCTGCAGGGCGCGGATGATTCTCCGTATAAGCTCGCTCGTAAAACACAGGAGGCATTGGATG
This sequence comes from Opitutales bacterium, assembly GCA_016933595.1. Lineage (GTDB taxonomy): Bacteria > Verrucomicrobiota > Verrucomicrobiia > Opitutales > JAFGAQ01 > JAFGAQ01. Next base: position 4,946 of record JAFGAQ010000181.1, read on the forward strand.
CCGATCTGATTGTTTGCCCAAGCGACTTCGTCAAGGATTCCATAGTTCAGTCCAAAGTGGGAGCAAAACCAATAGCCGTGGTGCCGTTTGGTTCCCCGCTTTCCTGCCAGGACCCGAACCCCGCTTCCCCTGATATTGGTGGTCCGCTCAGAGTTTTGTTCGTAGCATCGCTATCTCAACGCAAAGGGTTGGCGGATCTTTTCGAAGCCATTAAACTGCTTCCTAAAAACAGCATATCGTTTCAGGTCATAGGGTCATTGTTGAAGCCTCTGAAATTCTACCTGTCCAGATGCCCGACTATGGATTACCTTGGAACGATGCCGAGAACCGCCGTCCTCGATGCCATGCGCCACTCGGATGTTCTTGTATTGCCTTCCCTGGCCGAGGGACGGGCACTCGTCATCCAGGAGGCCCTCAGCCAAGGGTTACCTGTCATCGTAACCCCCAACACCGGAGTGTCAGACCTGATGATCGACGGAGAAAATGGATTCACCGTCCCCATTCGCTCTCCCCAATACATTGCGGATCGATTGAATTGGTTCTGCGAAAACCGGAATGGCATCCCGGCCATGCGAATGCGATCCGTCGATAGTGTCCGGAACCTTTCATGGGATCGATACGCATCCGGTATTGTCAATTCGATCGAAAACCATATGCCCCGTTCATGTCGGGATTGATGCTCAGCTCAATGGATGGAAAAAACCAGCGCCGTTCCGGGGAAAAATCGCCCCTAAAGGATCCACTCAAACTGCTCATCTGGCTGTATCTGATCTTGCTGCTTTTTGAAGGAGCGCTAAGAAAATGGGTCTTTCCGGGAATGTCGGACCCATTGCTCATCATTCGCGATCCCTTGGTTTTTCCAATATACTTTCTGGCGTATCTGCGCGCCTCGAAATCCATCGTCAACCCCTACACTATTACCATGACGCTGGCAGCCCTTGCTGGGATGCTCGCCGCCATCGTTCTGGGTCATGGCAATATCATCGTGGCCGCATTTGGGGCCAGGACGCTGATGCTCCACTTCCCCATGATCTTTGTCATCGGGTACAACCTGCGACGCGATGATGTCATCCTCATCGGAAAATTCCTGCTGCTGCTTTCGATTCCTATGACACTCCTGCTGGCGGCCCAGTTCTCCAGTCCCCAATCCGCATGGGTCAACCTTGCACCCGGAGGTTCCTACGGAGGCGGTCTTTCCGGGGCTCTCGGCAAGTTTCGCCCACCCGGAACCTTCAGCTTTATCACCGGGGTGGTCCAATACTACACACTTACCATGGCATTCCTTATGAGTGCCTTCTTCGAGAGACGTTACTTCTCGCTATGGGCTACCATTGCGATTGCTTCTTCAATCCTTGTAACGATCCCAATTTCGATCAGCCGCAGCCTCCTGCTCAACCTTCTCATCGTCGTGGCTGCCGCCTTCTACGGAGTACGTAGGGCCGGCGGATCCATGCATCTATTTGGCCGTCTCGCACTCATTTCGCTTATTGGATTCATCATCGCATCGCAATTTGACGTCTTCGACGACGGGATCGAGGCTTTCACTGCCCGCTGGGAAATCTCCACTAGCGAACAGTCCGGAGGGTTTAAATCAGCCATTGTTGGTCGTTTTTTTGGTGAACTCACTCGTCCCATCAGCCAAATCTTCAACACACCCGCCTTCGGAAATGGAATTGGACTCGGCACTCAGGTTGGAGCAAAAATCACAACTGGAACAAAGGGCTTCCTCATGGGCGAAGGCGAGTGGGAACGGATCATCTATGAGATGGGAGGTATTCTTGGATTAACCGTCATTCTCACCCGGGTCATGCTGTGCGTCCGAATCGGGCGGCTGACCCATTTCGTGCTCGCCCGCCGAAACCTTCTCCCATGGCTACTGTTTTCCGCATCCGTTCTTCTCTTGTTCAATGGTCAATGGGGGCAGCCCACCACTCTTGGATTCGCTGTCTTTGGAGCCGGACTCAGTCTGGCAGCCCTCCGGCGAACGGAAACACCAGCATCGCCTTCCCGGCGCAAAGAAAATGAAACCTGCTGATTCAACTGAGGAGAAGGGCATCTGCGACTGCCATCCAGACCAGTCGCAACCGGATGTCGTGCTCATCGGGAACTACGTTCCAGATCAGCAACGCAGCATGAACCGGTTTCTCCAATGGCTCGAGTCCGGATTATCCGAAAGAGGACTAAAGGTGGAAGTATGGCGCCCGGATGCTCTCATGGCCCGGCCGTGCAGGAGACAACGGAGTGGGATGGGCAAATGGTTGGGGTATTGCGACAAGTTCTTGATCTTCCCCATAAAGCTCAAACAAAGGGTTCGGAATCCCCGCCTCTCCAATGCGATTATTCACGTCGTCGACCATTCCAATGCGGGATACATGGCTGTCCTTCCGCCGGAACGTTCGTTGATCACATGCCACGATGTACTGGCTGTTCGGGGTGCACTGGGTGACCCGTCCGCATGGGCCAGACCATCAACCACTGGACGAATCCTCCAACATTGGATTCGATCTCACCTGATCCGGGCCCACCACATTATCTGCGTCTCAGAAACCACTCGCAAGGATCTTCTCCGCTTGCCGGGAAAGCGACCGACATGCCAACGCATCCGCGTCATACCCAATGGCATAGACCCGGTCTTTTCCCCTTCAAAACCCAACCTGGAATCATCCATTGAACTACCCAAGGAGTTGCAGGCTCATCGCTTCCTGTTGCATGTGGGAACTTCCCATCCCCGCAAAAACCGAAGCATTCTCATTCCGGCCTTTGACGCCATTGCAAACGATTATCCCGACCTCCGGATGGTTTTTGCAGGTGAAGCATTCAACGGAGACGAAACGCACCGCATCCAATCATTGTCTTCGGCTGACCGGTTCATTCACATGGGACGAGTTTCCGATGCCCAACTCTCCGCACTCTACAGGCAAGCTACTGGCCTTCTCTTCCCTTCACTATCTGAGGGCTTCGGTTGGCCTATTCTCGAGGCCCAGTCCTGTCGTTGCCCCGTAGCGTGCAGCAACCTCAGCTCCCTTCCGGAAGTCGCCGGTCAAGGTGCATGTTTGTTTCAACCGTCGTGTGTTGTCTCGATCGCACAGGCAATGCGAGCCCTCATCGATCCTGACCAACGCCAGAAGCTGATTGATGCGGGATCAGCCAATTGCCAGCGCTTCGCCCCAGAGCAGACCATTGAGGCCTACATCCGCTTCTACAATGACCTTCGAGTCAATTCAGATGCCGGACAGATTCCGTGATTCCGCGTCCCGCGCTTCACACACAACTGGAAGTATCGCATTCCCTGAAACCACCACCCAATGAACCTTGCAGACATCCCCCATCGCTGTATTCCGGCCACACCGTGGGCCGAAGGTGAAAACATCCCATGGAATGATCCGCTTTTCAGTGCCAGGATGCTTTCCGAACACCTCAATCAGAAGCATAATCTGGCAAGCCGTCGTTCCGAGATTATTGACCTTCAGGTCCGGTGGATTCACGACGAAATACTCGAGCGGTCACCCACTCGTATTCTGGACCTTGCATGCGGACCTGGCCTTTACACTTCCCGTCTGGCCAAGTTGGGTCACCAGTGTGTTGGTGTTGACTTCGCGCCGGCCGCCATTGAATACGCCAAACAAACGGCGCGCGGACAACGACTCGCATGTGAATATCAACTGTGTGACGTCAGGGAAGCAGACTACGGAGAGGGTTTTGGTCTCGTGATGATGCTCTTCGGACAAATCAACGTTTTCAGAACCGAACATGCACGCTCTATCATCCGCAAAGCAAACGTGGCCCTAGCTTCTGGAGGCAAAATACTGCTTGAGCCTCAGCGCCTATCAACGGTCGAGAGTACCGGACGCAATCCCAGCTCATGGCAGTCCTACGGAGATTCAGGTGGCCTGTTCTCCCCGCGTGCACACATTTGCCTGACTGAAAACTTCTGGGATGCTCATTTGCTTGCTGCCACCCAGCGCTTCTTCGTGGTCGACGCCATCAACCATGAAGTCACGCCGTACGCAATGACCACCAGAGGTTACACCAACGACCAGTTTGAGAGCATCCTGACTGATGCCGGATTCACCGGAATCCGATTTGAACCATCTCTGACAGGTGTTTATGAAGAAACCCATTCTCCCGAAAACCAAGTAGTGCTTGCGACTAAGGCACTCGCCTGAAGCATGCAAAACGCTAATCAAAGATGACTTGAACCATCCAGAGGAGCACGCATCCATAGCGGATGATCTCCATCGGGAAGTGGCTGCAAATTATCCATGCGGTATGCATTTGGATCCAATCGATATCGGTCGTAGAATCCATTCTGAAACTCATACACCTCTCCGGAATCAGGATCATACAATCGTTCCCGTCCCATCATCGCGTCACTCCATTTCTCCGATAGGATATCGTGTGTTTTCTGACGCCCCTCCCATCCCTTCGTGATGATTTCGGAAGACTCCCTGAGCGTCTTTCCGGCTTCCATGATTTTGCCAAACACGTCCCGTTGCCGCAGGATATATTGGCGCGCATACTCGGGATTAACCCGGAAACTTCCCAACGCCCTGACTAGAACGGGTTCAAGATCGGCAAGTTCCCGTTTCGGTGCGGAGATTCCCATCACCAGGCAAGCGTATCCATTGCCTCCACCCGGGCCATTCATGAAAGGCATGAACGGAACCATTGTCGCTTGAAACAATCCCTCCCCTACTCTGCCGTTTTCGAAAAACAACGCACGAATCAGCTCCCCCGCGCCTAGCCCCGATTCATCCTCAAGCGACTCAACCGCTACAGGAGTGAAGCGCGCCAATGCGGGACAGGATTGCATGAAACTACGTGCCAATTGAGTCTGGGAAATATCACTGAAGCGGGAAAAAAAGTTCGATGCCGTAAATGGCTGAATCACCGGCATCTCGATCCAACCTACCGGAAACCCTCCACTCTGCATGTAATACAGATCGATCTGTTTCTGCTGATCACTCATGTAGAGCGGACCAACGGATCCGAAATAGAAAATTTTCCTCAGGGGTTGAACCGGATCCCATGCATAAAAAGCGAGGGTGGCTCCATCTCCTGCATGAACCATGCGCCAACCTTGCGGAATCGAAACACTGAAGACGCCCGTGTTCGTCTCCTTCAACTCCAGTTCAGGGGCAGCGGCATCCATCATGGTCAATGCACCGCCAACCCACACAGCCAGAACACACATCCCTTCCCGCGAAAGGAGCCGCACGGATCGGAGGAGGAGAGAAAGCAACGCACTCATGGAGAACAAACACATTGGGGTTCAGTGAAAACAGAGGCATCTCCGGATGCTCACGAACAGCGTCACCCCTTGGAAGTTGAACCGATGATTCCATCGGGAGGATCCGGACAATACATCAACCGTTGTTGTAATAACCATAATCGACACAACCGGGGCCGGGATTAAATAAGATCATCGTTTATCAGTTTTTTCGAGCTGCCTTACCCTTTTTTGCCCCATCGGAGACACTCCAAGCATACTCAAATCCGCAAATGTCGGTTGATCCCGAAACCATCCGGATGCGATTCATTTTCACAAAGCCTCCCGGATTCAGGCAATCCACACTCACGAAAAAGCTTTCCCCATTACTTGAATACCGCTAAAGACCGACTTGGTGCCTGAACCTTTTTCAAAAACCGTGTCTCAAGGATGAAACGCCCCAGTTTAACATCACTCTACATCCTGTTTTCGATATCGGTTTTCCTGCTTGGAGCATTTGTCTTGCAACGATGTGATCGCGTGCTTGCCTATCTTCTTTCAAACAAGGAGGAAGGCGACATTGTCTTTCAATCGCTGCCTCATGGACCGCTGGTCAATGCCATTGAAGACATAACCCATTCCGAGTGGTCCCATTGCGGGATTCTCTTAAAAAGAAAAGGGAAATGGGTGGTTGCGGAATCCCTGCTCCATGTCCGGTACACTCCATTGTTCCGATGGGTTGCGAGAGGGAGGGAAAAGAAGGTCGCCGCTTTCCGTCTCAAAACAATGGAACTTATGGATCCCGAAAAGTTGAAATCGGGCATCGAGGTATACATCGACCGGCCATACGACTATCGATATGCACCAGAAGACAACGAAATCTACTGTTCGGAACTTGTCTGGAACGTCTTCAACGAGCAGTTTGAAATACAGCTTGGCCATTGGCAAAAACTTGGCGATCTGGACTATCGGGATCATGAGCTCTTCATTCGTAAAATGGAAGGTGGAAACCTCCCACTCGAAAGGCCCATGATCACACCAGTGAGCATCACCACCAGCAAGCACCTCAAAGCCGTGTTTCCCGCATCACGGTAAACCACAATCCGAAAGAGAGAAACAAGCCGATTGGGATTCGTTAGCCACGAGCTTGTCAACCCAGGCATCCAACAAGAGCAATCAACACCACGGCTATTTGTTGTCGGTTTGTTTTACATTACTTTCCGATGCATAAAACCCCATAGCAAAAGGATTCATTATGAAGAGAAATCGCATCATTGTTGAGGATGGTGTATATCACTTGATGAGCCGTTGTTGCCTGGGCTCCCACTTGCTGAAGGATAAGGAAAAGGAGGTGCTCATCCGGATGATGCGCCAGCAGGCGGCGTTCTGTGGGGTGGACATCCTGTCCTACTCAATCATGTCGAATCATTTCCACATA
>JAFGAQ010000018.1 GCA_016933595.1 Opitutales bacterium
CTGAGGTGTTCCGCATCCATGATAGCACCTCATGATGCCGCTTACCTGAATCCCGGCAAGTGCGAAATCCATCGTGGTTTTGGGACGTCGTCGTCCGCGCAGCGGATCTTTGTGAGCCGCAGGCGAACGTTGTTCATGATTGCATTTCTAATATCGCTTTGCTGGATGGCTCGTGCCCCACTACGACGATGGCCTCGGCATCGCGGGTGAAGCCACCAGGTTTGAAGTTAGAAAAGGAATCAAACCACTGATGCACACTGATAGACACTGATGGGAAGATCTCCAACATACGCCCTATCAGTGCTCATCATCTTCATCAGTGGTTGATGTTTTTTTGTTCCCCTTTTCGTGTTTTTCGGGAATTTCGTGGTTAAGAAAAACAAAGAGCTCTATTCACCACGAAGCAAACGAAGGTCCACGAAGAAAGAACTACCATCACTCACCACGAAGCTTTGTGGTCTCCGTGCCCTTTGTGGATAAGCATCTTCTTCATACCTGCTGCCTCGACCGGATCCAGACCAAAGTAGCGGGAGCATCCTGCTCGCGCTCTTCGCCTAATTCCGCTCCCACTACTCAAATTCCCATCCAATGGACCCTCTTCCGGAGGGTATGGCTTCAGCCATGCCCCAGAGCCTCACCCTTCTCCCGGATAAGCAGACCTCAGCCCCATCCAAGACCATACCAGCATGCGGATGAGCGGGGAAGCCCCTCCCTGCCCGCAACAGACATCTCCCCCCTTTTCGGACTCCACCTCCATCAATTCATCCGTTGAGGAATCTCCATAAAGCGAATCACCAGATACTTGTCCGGATCCTTTACCGATTGGACCTTAAGGGCCACCACCCCCGCACACACCTCCCACGGCCCGACAGGATCCACCGCGTATAGGGTGGCCACAAGCACGATCTTTTCCTTCATCTGAAGCTCAACCGGGATCGCGGTAACGACCTCCAGACCGGCACCAAGTCCAGATGCCTCAATCCGGTAAGGCTGTGGATTCCCGTAGGAGAATCCTATTGAGCGGCTTCCGAACGGGTTGAGCATACCGAGAAGGCTCCGACCCGGAATCATTTGTTTCAAAATATCCTTCAATCCATCGGTCTCATAAACGACGCCGAAAAACTCCATCAGCGCGGGAAGCGAACCCACAAAGGCGCGCTCAACCTCCGGGGTCAGGCCGATATCCTCCAACAATTTCGTATCGGATAACACCGGGTCGGCCGGGACCGGATCCTGACTCACGCTGTACCGCATCCTCGGCCCATCCGGATCCCGATCCCGAAGGACTTGAAGCGCCCTGAAAAACCCTGACACTCTGTGCAGTCCAATTCCCAGATTCGCACGGTTCACCGCTATCTCCGCAGTTCGAACCGGAACAGGCTCATCCAGCTCCGAAAACGGGCCATGCAACATGCTGCGGATTACTGCCTTTTCCCCAGGGAACGGAAAACTCCGTCCAGTCGTGGTATAACACACACTCCCATTCTCCGATTCGCCGGAAGACTTCGCATCCTGTTCCGGACGATCAAGGATCATGACCCAGTGCTGCTCTTCCGATCCTTTCGTCAATGTCAGTCCGCACCATAATGCCGATGCCCCGGCAGGAAGGAGGGACGCATCTTCTGTGGAGATTCTTTCCATATACCGCCGATGGACATCGCGTGGGATAGCAAGTATTTCTTCCGGAATTTCCGGCGGACTTCCCGATTCAATCCTTTGGGATTGCCCAAACAAAGGTCCGGCCAACAAAACGAATACGATCAATGAGGAATGGAATAGACTGGAATACATCGATTGCTTCGATGGCGGTCCCCCTTTTCCCGTTCAATTGTCCGGTAAACCTCTTTCCTTTTGACCTGTGGTTGAGCGCCCGCGGGTTTTTCGCCAACCTGCAAACTCCATCGACCAAGAAAGTGAAATCTGAAGGCGGCAAATCCTCTCCAATCAGGCATTGACGCCGACACGGCATCGGGTCCAGTGTAAAGCCATCCTGACTTCATTCGATTCGATCCCATGAAAACACGATTCCTCCAAATCGACGCATTTGCGGATGCGCTGTTCCAAGGAAATCCTGCCGGTGTATGTCCGCTGGAAAAATGGTTGCCCGATGCGACCATGCAGTCCATTGCCGCCGAAAACAATCTCGCCGAGACAGCGTTTTTTGTGGGCCGCGATGGTCGGTATTCGATCCGCTGGTTCACTCCGGAAATCGAGATCGACCTGTGTGGACATGCGACCCTTGCTTCGGCTTACTCCCTGTTCAATGAATCCGAAGCCCATTCCTCCGAGATCCAATTCGACTCCCGAAGCGGCACCCTTCGTGTGCTGCGCGAAGGAGATTGGCTGACGTTGGACTTTCCAAGCCGCATGGTCGAACCCTGCGATACACCGCCCGAACTCGTCATTGCACTCGGGACTGAGCCTGTATCCTGCCACAAAGGGGTGGACTATCTCGTGGAACTCGAGGACGAACGGTCCGTGCGTAAACTGCGGCCTGACTTCCGCCGCCTTGCCGAGCTCGAATGCAGGGGCGTGATGGTCACTGCACGCGGAGATCATTCCGACTTTGTCTGCCGTTTTTTTGCGCCGCGAGTCGGCATCGATGAAGACCCGGTTACCGGTTCTGCCTATTGCACGCTCGCACCCTACTGGGCAAATCAGCTCGCCAAGGAGGAACTTTCCGCCCGACAAGTCTCCCGAAGAGGCGGAAGTGTGCATTGCCGCCTCGAACAGAACAGAGTCTTAATATCCGGCAAGGCCGTGCTCTACCTCGACGGTTTCATCCACCTCTGATCCCCGAAACGGGCCAAATCCCGATCATCACCGCAAGTCGCTTCATCCATAAAACCGCGATTCGCTCCAAACCCTAGAGGCATCTTTTTACACATTGACGGAAGCCGCGCATTCGTTGTATCCTTTATTTTGGAAAGTCCTACTTGTTGCTCATCGCTCACAACGGTTTGTTTACGGTGAAAACGAGCTTAGACCTTATCCCTTCCCCGTGCAGCACTCCTCGCGATATCACAAAACCGGCGCATTTGGCCCCACTTATCGGATGGCCAACACCAACGCCCTGTGCCGCTGGAGGAACGCCTCCCGACTCTTTCTCAACTGAAAACGCATCATACCCCACCCCATTATGGCAATCGACGATCTAGGTACTGTTATCGGTTTGAAATGGTTCATCATCATCGCATTAGTGTTGATTGTTGAATACCTGCTGCTCTCCATTCTTTCCATCAAGAGCGTGTGTGCGGTAGCTCCCGGCATCATGGAATCCCTCACCTTTTGGATATGGGACATGCTCACCATTCTCGCACTTACAGCACCCGGCATCTATGTGAACCGGGTCATTTCCGGCAATCGCCCCTATGGTGCAGACGAGTTGGACCTAACCCCGATCCTCACCGTGCTCATCGGGGTCTTCATCCTAGCGCTGGTTCGGATGAAACTGCTGAGTAATACGCTTGGATATGCGGTGTCCTACCTCCAGGCCCTCTCCATTGTCGTTATCCACCTTTTCTACTTTTTTCTGATCAATGGTGCGATCCTCATTTTGACGATGCGGCCCTTTCTGGAGCAGTTCATCGGGTAACCCCACAGCCAATGACGCCGGGTGCGTCACGATGCTGACCAAACCCATCCGGCAAGGATGATACGGAAATCCGCCTTCCACCGGAATCGGAAGGCGCCCTTCAAGCCTTCACCTGCGTCGTATCCTGACCCCAGATTCTCCATCCAATCATGCTTCAACATCACATTCCAACCTTGGCTTCCATGCTCCGCAACGTTACAGGACTGGGTTTCATTGCGGCATTTTTCATGACTGCCTTGACGCATTCGGTCTTTTCTGATGACAACGCCCTTCCGCCCCTGACGGTGGATCATGGCAGCTTCCCTGAACTCATCCCTACCCCCACCAAGCCCGGCCCGACATCCTTGTCACTGGCTTGGACAGACCAGCGCGCGAACCTCCTGAAACTATTCGAAGAGGTGCAGTATGGCCCGCTTCCCCCAAAACCTGAACACATGGAAGTGAGACTCGAAACCCTTCCAAACCCTTCCAATCATCCCGTTCGCTTTCAAAGACTGACTCTCGATCTCCGGCACGGACCTCTATCAGGATCCATGCGCGCCTACCTCACCCTCCCGGAGCAAGCATCGGACGCCCCCCCGATTCCCCTTGTGATCCAACCACGCTTCGCGTTGCCAAATCCGGATGGCTCGTTTCCGGAACCCGCTCCACCCCCATTTGCCCGCATCTTCACCGACCGCGGCTACGCCTTACTCGAGTTTGATGTGCCAGATGTTTGCCCCGACCATAAGGATCAATTCCGCAATGGAATCGTCCACCGCATGTTCGGAAGTATCGTGGAAGAAACCGGCGCGCTCATGGCGTGGGCATGGGCCTTTCAGCGCTTCGTTGACGCAGCAGGACAACTTTCGTTTCTCGACGAAAACAGAGTGACGGTAACGGGCCACTCCCGCTACGGCAAAGCTTGCCTGATCGCTGGAGCATTTGATGAACGCATCGCCATCACCGCCCCAAGTCACTCCGGAACCGCCGGAGTCGCCCCTTATCGAAAAATATACGGAAAC
>JAFGAQ010000182.1 GCA_016933595.1 Opitutales bacterium
TCACTAGTGGCTGGACCTTTGTTCGGGAGTGGATTAGGTTGAGCATATGCAAACCGATTTCATGCAGGTCGCAATTGAAGAGGCGCGCGCCGGATTGGCTGAGGGAGGGATTCCGATCGGTTCGGTGCTGGTGCATCAGGGTAAGGTATTGGGCCGGGGACACAACCGGAGGGTCCAGAAGGGGAGTGCGATCCTTCATGGCGAAATGGACGCGATTGAGAACGCGGGGCGGCTTACGGCCAAGGTCTTGCAGGAGTGCGAACTCTACACCACGCTATCCCCCTGCCCGATGTGTTCCGGCGCCATCGTGCTTTATAAGATCCCGAGGGTGATCATCGGGGAGAACCGGACCTTCATGGGAGAGGAAGCATGGCTACGATCGCATGGGGTAACGGTCGAGGTGCGTCAGGATCCGGTGTGTATCGATCTCATGCAGGGCTTCATTTCCAAGAACCCCAGCCTGTGGAACGAGGACATCGGTTGTTAGTGTTTGGTTTTTCGTCTTGAGGGTTCCTTCCCTTCGTCTTTTTTGCATCTCGTTATGCTCAGGTGGGACGCTACGGGAATTCCTGTTTTCGGTCGGGTGTGGGTTCTTCCAGTAGATTCGTTGTGACGCCGGGCTTGAATATGGAGTGAATTCGCTTAAGCTGGAGACATCCGCTCCGATTCGCACTCAAGGAATGCGTAAGGCATAGACATTAGGAACACTAACAGAAAGAAACCATGGAATCCTTCGTTTTTCACAATGAAACCAAGATCATTTTCGGTCGGGGAACCGAGAATCGGGTTGGCGCGGAGACGGCGCATCACGCTTCGAAAGTATTGTTGCACTGGGGGCAGGGCAGTGTGGAGAGGAGCGGTCTGATCGATCGGGTAAAGGCATCCCTCAAAGCGGCCGGTGTGAGCCATGTTGATCTGCCGGGCGCTCAACCGAATCCGCGCCTTTCTCTGGTCTACGAGGGAATAAGGATCTGTCGGGAGGAGGGGAGCGGGTTTGTTTTGGCAGTCGGTGGAGGCAGTGTGATCGATTCCGCAAAGGCGATTGCGGCTGGGGTTCCCTATCAGGGAGATGTCTGGGACTTCTATGATGGAAAGTGCCAGCCTGAAAGGGCGCTAAAAGTGGCTTGTGTGCTGACGATTCCGGCTGCGGGGAGTGAAACCAGTGGCAGCACGGTTATCACCCGGGAAGAAGGACAGTTGAAGCGGGGGCTGACCTGTGATGAGCATCTGCGTCCAGTCTTTTCGATCCTCAACCCGGAGCTCACTTGCACGCTTTCTCCCAAGAACACTGCGATTGGTGCGGCGGATATCATGTCCCACGTAATGGAACGTTACTTCACGAACAGCCGCGAGGTGGACTTGAGCGATCGCCTTTGTGAGGCGGTGATGGGGGCGGTCCGGCATAACCTTCCGAGGGTTTTGGCGGAACCGGATAATGTCGATGCGCGGGCAGATCTCATGTGGACCGGAACACAGGCCCACAGCGATCTGATCGGGATGGGGCGGATCGGGGATTGGGCCTCCCATATCATCGAGCATGAACTGTCTGCGATCTATGACATTCCGCATGGCGCCGGGCTGGCTGTCGTATTCCCGGCGTGGATGAAGTATGTCTATCGGCATGACTTGCCTCGTTTCGCACAATGGGCAAACCGGGTTTGGGGTGTGGAGGCTGACTTCAACCATCCCGAATCGATGGCATTGGAAGGAATCCGCAGGCTTGAGGAGTTCTATAAGCGCTGCGGATTACCCATTCGTCTGGGTGAGTTTGGAATCGATGATGCCCGGTTTGATGAAATGGCGTCCAAGGCAAGCGGAGGTGGAGCCCACACCATCGGCAGTTTTGTGAAGCTCGATAAGGCTGCCATCGTGGCGATCCTCAAGCTGTCGGTTTAAAGGCATAAGCGCCTGTGGATTATGGGTCCACAGGCGAGTCCTCGTTCAGCATCTGGCTTTGCGCCAGAGTCATATCCGGCTTGTTCCCCGGTATTGTAGGTTTTGGCTCCGATCAGCCCAATGAAGAGCTGACTGGGCTAGCCGTGCAGGATTCGGAGCGATCGGATGGGATATCTTCCGGACTACCACATCCAGGCA
>JAFGAQ010000183.1 GCA_016933595.1 Opitutales bacterium
GAAATGCGGTGGATCTCATCGATGAACAGGATGTCGCCCCGCTCCAGATTGGTCAGCATTCCCGCGAGGTCACTCGGTTTCTCGATCACCGGACCCGAGGTGATGCGGACATTGCGTCCAAGCTCATGGCCGATAATCGATGCGAGCGTGGTCTTACCCAACCCCGGCGGACCACTCAGCAGAACATGGTTGAGGATATCGTCCCTTGCCTTTGCGGAACCCACCATGATCTTGAGCCGCTCAATTGTCTTGGCCTGCCCCGTGAAATCTTCAAAGCGGGGCGGCCTCAAACGATTCTCCAAATTCGGAGCGACCGGAGTGACCACTGCACTCTTGGGACTGAAGGCGACCAACTGGGACTTGTCTTCCATGGGTGAAGGTGAATCCACTTGGGCCCGGACGATCCGGACTCAAGCAATTTCCTTAATTGAAGCAGGCATTTCGCTGTCTGGCAATCGCTCAATCGTTACGGAAAGCATTCTCAGCTTTTCGTCAATCCGCTCATAACCGCGATCGATATGATACACACGCTGGATCCAGGATTCGCCCCGCGCCGCCAAAGCCGCAATGACAAGCGCGGCACTCGCACGCAGGTCGGATGCCATAACCGGTGCCCCGGAAAGGGAACGCGTACCTTTGATGATCGCACTGGAACCCTCGATCGAAATGTCGGCTCCCATGCGCTGAAGCTCCGGCACATGCATGAACCGGTTGGGATAGATCCGCTCGGTAATGATGCTGATACCATCCACTACCGTCATCAGGGAACACATCTGGGCCTGTAAATCGGTCGGAAACCCCGGGTAAGGCATCGTAATGATGTCAACCGGCCGTAGTTTTCCGGGATCGGTGCATAGGCGAATGCTGTCCGCCCCAACTTCGGGATGAGCACCTGCAGCCTCCAGGCGATCCAGCAACGCGCTGTTGTGGGATGGCACAATACCGCTGAGCCGGATGTCACCACCTGTCATTGCAGCCGCCAAGAGAAAGGTTCCCGCTTCGATGCGATCGGAAATAATCGAATGGGTGGTTCCTTTGAGCGACGACACTCCTTCAATCCGCACCGAGTGGCTTCCGCCACCCTGAATACGAGCTCCCATGCTCACCAGCATGTCGCAAAGATCCGATACCTCCGGCTCAGCTGC
>JAFGAQ010000184.1 GCA_016933595.1 Opitutales bacterium
ATCAAAATACCTCAGGGGGTTGTTATTGGAATAGGCGTAGAGGTTAATGCCTCCAGCGATGCCCGCCGGATCGGGCTGGAGGAAACGCCCCAACTGCGGTGAATAATGCCGCATGCGCATCCAGTAGAGGCCAGTGGACTGCTCAAACAACCGCCCGTGGTAGAGCCAGGGACTGAGAGCCTCTCCGTCCTTTTCCTCACCCTCCGCATCCAGAACCGTCAGCAAACCAAAGGCGGTGTAGCGGTAGCGCTCGACCAGTTCACCCAGGACATTGGTCAGGGCAATCACACTCCCCTCGAGGCCCGCATGCACAAACATCGGCCCGGAAGCGGTGTCCGCTGCCAGCCGGAATTCCCCGACCGCAAGCATCGCCCGGCTGGAACCATCCGGTTCCACGGTTCCGATCTCCTGCCAGCCATCAAAGAGCGTGTAGGTCGTGCCCTCGCTGGTGCTCACTGCGTAGCGCCTGCCGATCGCATCGTAGCGGTAGGTAATGGTTTCACCGGTGGAGAGAGTTGCACCCACGAGACGCCCCAGCGCATCGTATTCATAGGATGCGGAACCATCCCCACCCGAATCATGAATTGAGGTGAGGTTCCCGTCCCGGTCATAATCAAAGGTCCGGGTCTCGTCCTGCGTCAGACGGTTGCAGGCATCGTGGCTACGCCCATCCACCGACCAGTTACCCACGGCATCCAACCTCCGCATTTCCCCATCAAGGTAGACGCCACTGCGCGTGAATGCAATCTCCGTGATGCGCCCACGTCCATCCCGCTTCAAATCCAGATCCACCCCATTCGGGTAGAGCACTCGGTTCATCCGCGAAGCCGCATCATGCTCATTCTACTCTGAAAAACTGTCTGTCTTATTAGCAAGATACTTCCATTCCCGATATTTCGAAACCGCATCAGGATCTCCGTCTAACAACCTCTCATAAAAATGAGGATCACTCGTCCATTCTGAAAATCCTAAATGTCGTATCTTGCATCCGAAAGCGCTACTTCCAAATGAAATGGACCATCCAGCCGGAATCGAATCGTCAACCACTTCAAACATTTCCATTGGATACGGATACGGATACTCACTTTTATCGACTGTGTTAAGAAATACCCACGTGCCTCCGTCTCTACGACACTCGACTGCATAGACCGTCGATACACTCCCAACACGCAAATCATCAATCCTGCCGCATTCCAGAATTATTGACTGCATAAGTCGATCCCGAATCGCAGGATTCAGTCCATCTATTCTATTCGTGATGCACTTTACTCTCATCGTTGTTGCCTGCTATTTGTAGGTGTCAGCATGGTGCTTGAATTTGAAATCCATCAGAGTTCCGGTATCTGGGTCTCGAACATAATGAACCTCTGAACGATGCCCCAGTGATGATTCTTCGCTGTAGCTCCACTTCTCCATCCCTTTGTATTTTGGGTCGCCAAGATCGTCAATGATCTTAACTCCTTTACCTTCCTGTGCAGCATCAAGAACCATCTGATCCATAACTCCATGAGGAGCATTCTTCGCGGCGGCGCTTGCGGCATCTGCGGCAACGTCAGCATTCTTTGCGATGACTTCGCCCGCGTCAAGGGCTCTGTTTGCGATTTTGGCA
>JAFGAQ010000185.1 GCA_016933595.1 Opitutales bacterium
GACAGCGCCTCTGCGGAACCGGACAGGATACCGGTCCCTGGCAGGAGAGGCACCCCTTCCCTCTCCGCTATCGCCCGCGCCGTGTGCTTCAAGCCGAAGGTCCGGATGTTTTCAGGAGTCGGTCCGATAAAACGAATGCCAGCCGCCTCACAAGCCTCGGCAAATGCCGCATTCTCACTGAGGAATCCATACCCGGGATGGATCGCCTCCGCGCCACTTTCCAAAGCCGCCGCCAGAACCTTTTCGATGTTCAGGTAGCTCTCCCGGGGAGCCGCTGCGCCGATCCGGACCGCATGATCAGCCAATTGCACATGCATGGCATGCGCATCCTCGTCGGAATAAACCGCCACCGCCTCACATCCCAGCGCACGTAAGCTGCGAATGATACGGCAAGCAATCTCACCACGGTTAGCAATCAGGACTCTTTTGAACACGGTATTGTATGGGTTAATCAGCCTTCAACTTCTTCCCAAATCACCGTTTTGATCGGCGACGGGGCGAGACCCGAACACGGGTTGTTCATCTGTGGGCAGTTCGAAATAAACACGATCAGATCCATTTCGGCCCTCAAGTCCACGAAGTCCCCCGGCTTCGACGGTGGTGCGGCGAAGGTGGATGCAGGGATGCTGCCATCCGGGGACACCGGCACGATACAGAAAAAGTTCACGTTGGGCACCAAATCCCGCCAACCGAGACCGTATGGTTTCATCGCCTTGAGGAAATTACTCCGGCAGCTTCCATGGGATTCGTTCTTTCCGTAAAAGAGCCAATTGGTTTGCTCACTGCAGCAACCGGCAATCGTATCGTTATGACCACAGGTATCCTCAATGATGGTGACCATCGCCCTTGCGGCGTCTGAGTAAAGAACGTGCCCCCTTGTCAGGTTCAGCGTTGCCGCTTTTTTAATCGAATGGGGTGCACTGTAACGCTCCTCCGGATTGCTCTTGTTGTAGCACAGGAAATCCAATCCCTGTTGCCCTTCAATGTCGATAATCCGAAGCACCTGCCCACGGTTCAATTCAGCGCTCCATGGCTCACCGGCGGGGATGATAGCTTCCCGGATGACCTTTCGTTTCATCCGCGTCTCCACAAGGGATGCGGATGCAGTGGGTACATGAGTTTTCTCTGCCATAGTCTTATGGTTCTTCAATGATTAGGGAATTGGCACCAGCCCTTTGAAAGGCTGGCACCGTTGAAGGCTGACCCGGATCTACGGGTTGAGGGATTCCGCGTATTCAAGCGTCAGACTAGGATCCAGATACTTCGCGACATCGACCCTTTCGTCATACACCCCAAATTCCACATTAAAAGTATTCACCAATTCACTCGAACCGAAAATCGA
>JAFGAQ010000186.1 GCA_016933595.1 Opitutales bacterium
CACAACATGGGAGGGCATCATGACTGGGACAACCTCCATGGCGTCACCGGGCTGTATGAAGATTCATACGGACACCGGTTCACAGGAGACGATGGGGTGCTCTACCGCACGATCATGGCTTATCCCGACGGACAGCGGATCTTCCGCTTCTCCAATCCGGCATTGACCTATGCAGGCGTTCCAACCGGGGTTTCTCTGCCCGAAGCCAGGGCAGCCAATAACGCCCGCACCATCGGTCTGACCAGCCCGGTCGTATCAGACTACCGGGAAGCAGTTCCTCAAGAACCTGCTTTCATAGAGGAGCCCTCCGATCTGAAGGCGATCTCGGGCAGCAGTGTCACCCTGCAAACGCTGGCCCGGGGCAGTCCACCGCTCTCGATCCAATGGTATGAAGGCCCCTCAGGGGACACTTCCCATCCCGCCTACGGAACAAACGGACAAGGATTGGAACTCACTGTAACCCCGGGAGTCCGCTCGTTTTGGGCCAGAGCCTACAATGGACAATCCCATGCGGATAGCCGCACAGCAACTGTCACCGGGATCGATGCCTGGCCCAAATCGGTAACCGCTGATCAATCCCAGACAAACTATTCCTCCTATTGGTATCATCAGATCGGACAACGCTATTGGCAGGATTTCGTTCCATCCATGCCATACCTGCACTCGGTCTCGCTTTATCTTTGGAAGGAAGGAGCTCCTACCAGCTTCCGTTTCCGTATTCTGAATCACCAGGATCTCCCTATCATGGAGAAAACCATTCCGTTTTCTGGTGACATTGAGAACTCAATTGATGTCGGTCTGTGGGTCATCCCGGGACAAACCTATCGAATCGAGTGTGACCCGGGTTCCGACACCGCAAACTACGTTGCCTGGTTAAACTATGGTTCCGCGGACGTTTATCCCGCAGGTCAATCTTCATTCACCTACCTGGGGCAACCCAACGATTTCGCATTCGAAACCCACGGGGGAATCAACACCGCACCCGTGATGGTTGCGCCATCCAATGTAACGATCCAAGCAGGGCAGACCATCCAAATAACCGTTCAGGCAAACGACGCAGATGGAGATCCCCTTGATTTCCGGGCCAGTGGCGACGTGAACTGAACCAAGAATGCAACATGAGGTGCCCCCATCATATGCGTGGATGAGACATGCATTGACAGTCCGGATCATGGGTATGACAAATCCAGCATGAGTGATGACAAAGAATTCACTGCCATCACTTCCTTGTGCATCAACACCAGTTTTTTTGGACTATGATCGACTCGTGCAGCAGACACACGCTGTTAATTTTCATCGCGGGACTTACAACGTGTATGACAACTCCATCCTCTGGCCAAACCATATCGCCATCGATGAACCTATCCGACTACGGACTCACATGGCAGGATGAGTTTAATGGTATCGCTTTGGACGCCTCAAAATGGGAAGCCACCACAAATCCGCGACATGATGCGTTCAACACGCTCGAGGCCGTTTCGGTGTCAGATGGAGTCCTCCGGATCACCACCTACACCGAAAATGGAACCCATCACACTGGTTTTATCCGCACAATAAACAAATTCGAAGCCCGCTATGGTTTCTTTGAGGCCAGAATCCGCTTTGACTCCACCCCGGGTGAGTGGGGGGCTTTCTGGTTAATCGCGCCCACGGTTGGAAGCATCATTGGTGATCCGGCTAATGCGGGTGTGGAAATCGACATTGCCGAGCATCGCGCAAGAGACAAATCTGGACAAGATGTGTCCGGAAAATACGTAGCCAACCTTCATTGGGATGGGTATGATGAGGGAATCCACCAATCGACCGGATCCGGTCTCATTCAGGCCAAAACAGACGATAGCTCGATACAGGGAGAGTGGCACACCTATGGAGTCCTGTGGACGCCGAATGGTTACACCTTCACCTTCGACGGAACCCCTAAATGGAGCACAACGGAAGCCGTATCCCGCATTCCCGAGTATCTCAAACTCACCTGTGAGGTCAAAAATGACAATTGGGCGGGCAGCATCCCCGAGGGAGGATTTGGAAATCTCCAGAGCAGCCGGACCTTTATGCAAGTGGACTGGGTTCGAGTCTGGCAAATGCCCAATGCACATCCTGAAATCCATTCAATCGGGAACCAATTCAACACTGTTGGAAACCCGATTCAATTGACCATTCAAGCCTCAGATCCGGATCCGGACGACACACTGGATTACTCTGCATCCGGAGCCCTTCAGAATTGAACCCGAGCGCCCATCAGTCAGATGATTCCGCATTCGATATGGAGTAGAACCCCTTCGTCCGCCTCATTTCATATCCAAGAGCCGGAGGGCTGCATCCCATGCCAGTCTGACACACACCACCCGTGAGGGAACCTTGCGGAAAAACAGCAAGGCCTGCCGCTCAAAGGCATCGGGATCCGAGTCCTTTTCGCCGTTGGGATTCAGAAGCTCCTCCAGAAACACAGAGATCCGATCGCGTGCAAGGGCCGGGGACAATCCGTTGAGCACGCCACACATGATCGAAGCAGAGGCAACCGATGCGGCACAACCTTGACTCTGATGCCGCCACTCGAGCATCTGTCGCCCACTGGCGTCCAGTCGGCAAGCAATCCGGATTTGATCCCCACAGGATGGATTCACATTCAGCACATCCTTCCAGCCTTCTCCACTCCACCCCCTCATCCTGGGATGCCGGAAATGGTCACTGATGATATCCTGATAGACCTGCCTCAAGTCCTCATTCATGGAACAGCAATACCTCCCGGGTAATCAGCCCAGCATCCGCATGGCATTCGCGAGACTCTTCCCCAGGCGATCCAAATCCGCTCTCGAGTTGTAGAGCGCCATCGAAATCCGCACAGTTCCGGGAATGCCCAGGCGATCCATCAGGGGTTGGGCACAATGATGCCCCGTTCGAACCGCGATCCGGTCCACACTGAGTACCGATGCGATATCGCTCGGATGAGCAACATCGCTGTAAAATGAGACCGCGCCCAACTGCCCATCCGAGGTGCCAATCCTACGAATACCGGGGATATCGGAAATTACCCGCAGACAGTGCTCATACAATGCGGCATCGATCTCTCTCACACGGTCAAATCCGACTCCGGTCAACCAATCCACCGCCGCACCGAGTCCAATTGCACCGGCGATGTGGGGAGTTCCTGCTTCAAACCGGGCAGGCGGAGCTGCAAAAGTCGAGCCGTCAAACGACACCTTGCGAATCATATCCCCTCCGCCCTGATAGGGCGGCATCGCATCCAGCACAGAGGACCGCGCCCATAGAACCCCGATACCGGTCGGTCCATAGAGCTTGTGTCC
>JAFGAQ010000187.1 GCA_016933595.1 Opitutales bacterium
ACTCTTCTTTGTTTCGGCGGTTTCGTGTTCGGTGAGTCCTTCGACGCGGATCGCCTCGGGGCTCACGGGGCAGGCATGCTGGCAAATCCCGCACCCAATGCAGAGTGCGGGGTTGACATGCGGCAAAAGTAATTCGGGACGATCCGAACGATAGGCGATACCGGTAACCGCCATGGTGGGGCAGTGTTCGATGCAGGCCCCGCATTCATTCCCTTCGGTATGGACGACACAATGCCCCTTGAAGAAGTGGGCCAGTCCAATACGGGTGGTTTTTTTAGTGGCGAGATCCAGCGGGGTTAGGGCTCCGGTTGGGCAAACCTGGGTGCAGCGGTTGCACTCGTATTCGCAGTAGGCCCGGGAAAAGTCGAATACCGGTTGCTGGAAACCCGTGATGCCAAGCTGGAGAAAACCCGGAACCAGGGCATGGGTCGGGCATTCGCTCACACAGAGCTGGCAGGCAGTGCATTGGGACTGGAAATCATCCAGCGTCCCTGCTCCTGGAGGCAAGGTCGGATGGAGCGGTTCCCAGTAGTTGACGCCTGAGTTATCGGAGGGCACGCCCTCTCCCTGTCGGCCTCCGCCGTCGCGCCGCCCTTTGCCCTGTCCGCGTCCCTGCCCAAATCCGGCGGCACCCGTGATCAGGCCGGTTGCGATGATACCGGACCGAAGGAACAGGCGGCGGTTTTCAGAAGTGGGGTTCGATTGTTCCAGAGGGGTCGGGCCGGAGGTTTCCCCAAAAGCCTCAGGTGTCGTTTTCAACGATGGCAGGGATTCGCCGGTGCGTTCTCCGGATGAGGATTTCCGTTTCCAGATCGGGTTGAGAGCAAAGCCTATTCCATTTTTGTGGCAGGATTCAACGCAGTTGAAGCAAAGCACGCACCTTGAGAAGTCGATGGTTTTGGCTTTGCGGTCGATGCAGCCGGTTTTACACTCGCGTTCACAGGATCCGCAGCGGTTGCAAATGGTGTCGGTGATGCGGAGCTGAAAAACACTGAAGCGGGCGATGAAGCGCAAGATGGCCCCGACGGGGCAAAGCGTGTTGCAAAACACCCTGCCGTTCCAAACGACTGCCACCGTTACCAGAAGCAGGATGGACGCTGTCAGCACCATTGACCAGAGCGGCGGCCAATAGATTTTCACCGGAATGATCCAGTAATGCCCGGTTTGGCTCACGATCCATGCTCCGAGATTGTTCATTTCCCGGATGAAGGGATCGAAGATGCTGTTGATGAATCGCCCGAAGAGGCTGTAAGGGTCGAGCAGTGCGATCGCGGCGGCACTTCCGGAAAAAAGCGGAAGGAGCAGAAGCGCCATTACCCCGAAGTGCAACCATGCGGCCTTCGGCTGCGGCTTGAATTTGGGCTTGCGTTTGAAAACGCGTGCGATCCCGCTGATGACATCCTGGAGGATTCCAAAGGGGCACAGAAAGGAGCAATACCAGCGTCCAATCACCAGGGTGCTCAGGATCAGAGCCGCGAGGAGGATGGTGGCAATCGCCCATCCGGAGCCCGCTGTTCTGAGTAGGGTCGGAATGAACTGGGCATCCACAAGCGGTTGGCCCCAGGAAAGTCCAAAGAACACACCTGTGACCAGCAACAAAACCAGTGTCGCACACGCGATGCGCACATACCGGAGTCTTCTCATCTTGATCCGGAGTGTCAGAGCGCGATGCGCTGCACATTCAGTGATGCGAGGTCCATGCTGCCAACGCCAAGATCCTGAGCCAAACCAAGGTAACTGATATCCGCGGGATTCCCGCCAAAAATCCGGGTTGCCGCCGTATCGAGGGCCACCATGTCGGTGCCGACGAGAAGCGTTTTCATGAGGTGGACATCGTCCAGCGAGTTGCCGATCGGGCCATTTTGCATGAGGATGCGGTAACCATCGACGATGTTCAGGGTCGGCTTACACCAAGTCGCAAAATCAGCAATGCATTGATTGAGGTTGGTGTGATGCCAGTGCCCGCGATCCCAATTGATTCCCATCAGGTTTTTGAGCGAAAGGGTGATGCGCGCCGCTCCATGGTGCTTGATGATCGGCATGTTGATGATCGCATCCGCTTCGAGGATCGCCTGATGCACTTTATCCTTCTTGAGCGCGACACCGTTCGGAATCTCGACTTCATGGTAGTAGAGCTCGCTGTCCCCGGATACGACTTTGGCTCCGGCCTCTTTGGCCGCTCTTTCGATCCCGCTGTTGCTGTAGCATGCCTGCCAACGATGGCAGGTGTGGTCAAATACCACCACTTCGCGGGCCCCGGCCTCGAAACAGTGTTCGACCGTTCTGCGGACGAGTTCCGGGTTTGTGTTGGCTGCCATTTCGGGGGATTTGTCCCATCCGATGTTGGGCTTCACGCAAACGCGCTGACCGGGCTTGATGAAGGACTTCATCCCTCCGAATGCCTTGAGCGCGGCATCGAGCATCTGAGCAGGTTCACCGTTTCTTACCGCGACCATGTCGGGGATTCCGGACGGGCCGATTGCGTCAGCCATGAGGCCGCGCATTCCACTGGTGGCCACGATTCCCGAACTGACTCCTAGTTTGATGAAGCTCCTGCGATCCATATTCTTCCTTGTGGGGTTGTATCCTGAAACCCGGAGAATCCCTTCACTTTTTTCCGGGAGCCTGTTTTCAGGAGGGGCAATGCCATGCAATTGTTCTTATAACGGACAAAATGCCGTTTTGATTCAGTCGGGCAATACATTTTGAATGCAGAATTAGCAAATCTTATGTGCACCGGTGTGCATGCTCCCTCTATCAGAACGGTCTGAACCCCTCTCCAGC
>JAFGAQ010000188.1 GCA_016933595.1 Opitutales bacterium
GGCCGCATGGAAGCGTTTTCCCGCAGTCCGGTTTCCGGCGCAACCTAAACCTAAGATCATCCACCTTAGCCATTGTTCAGCCTCCGGGAAGAATATCGTCCCGATTATCGGGATTCTCCGAATCGTATCGACCTCGCTCATCCGGTCCAGTGCTCAAACCGTCCGGACCCGCCGATACCATCCAAAACCGCCCTGTCGGCCACGTCGGGAGGCAGGCATAGAGATAGGGTTGCCCCCAGGGATCAAGGATGGCCCGACCGTCCGGAGACAAAACCAGTCCATCCGGCCGGATGGCGGAGAACCCGCTGGCCTGCCCGTACAGGGAATCACCCATCAACTCCCGGATCAACACCTCCGATCCCCGCACCCGTTCGTCCGGAGGACTCTCGGGGTATGAACCAAAATGGTCCCGGTATCGTTCGAGCGCATGGGAGAGCATCCCCAGTTCAGCCTCCGCCTCGACTCGTCGTCCACGCTCCATAGCGAAGTTGAATGCGCCCCAGGCAAACGCGGATACAATCAACATCAACCCGATCACCATAACACATTCCAGCAACGTGAAACCATCCACAAGATAAGTCCCTCGGGACTCATCCATCATCACGTCAACGGGTTTACGCATCCATTTCACGTTTTAAACGGTAGTATTCCACGCAAGATAGATGACTCATAAACCAATTGCAACAGATAGATATTCTCCAATTCACAAAAAGAATCCTTGATTCCGGACGAAGATCCCTTTTAGCTGAATGCATTGAAACGCAGGCAAACCTGCAATCCATTCTCCGTTTGGTCTATCATCAGGAGATGGTCCCGGAGGTTATTACGGACTCCATTCCGTTCCCCGGAAAACCACAGGCACAACAGAGTATTCCAGCGGATCAACGTTTCATAGCTTCGCATTCACTTTCCCCACAAAGGACATGATCCTGAAGTCATCCGACGCAGTTCAGGCATATGTCCATTGTATTCCATTTAACAACAGTATCGTTCGAACACTACACCATCATGAGTCATCAGGAACAGACACCTGACCAAGCACCTTCGGAATCCGAGTTTGCCAACAAGATTTCCGTCGCCGGGATACTCGAACTCACCGGTGGAAAAACCGGGCAGCTTCTAGATCCCGAGCGGAACGGCAAGCCGCGCAACACCGACCCCTTCGTCTCCAAGGAACTCATCCGCCGGTTTAAACTCAAGGAAGGAAGCTGGATTGAGGGTTTTGCGCAGCACGATGACCGCTATCCCAATCCCAAGGTGCGCTACATCGAAAAGATCGATGGACTCAGTGTCGACGCGCGCAGAATGGCCCCGCGTTTTCCGGATCTCACGACCCTCACCCCGCGCGAACATTTGCGGCTGGAAACCAAAGACGGCCGCATGACCAACCGGGTGATGGACCTCTTCTGCCCCATCGGAAAGGGGCAAAGAGGGTTGATCGTGGCCCCTCCACGCACGGGAAAAACCACCATTCTTCACGATATTGCAGCCGGTATACACGAAAACCACCCGGAATGCCACATTATGGTCCTGCTCGTGGACGAGCGCCCGGAGGAAGTGACGGACTTCAGAAGGAGCGTGAAAGCCGAGATTTTTGCATCGTCGAACGATGAGCCCATCGAGAACCACATCCGTGTATCGGATCTTGCCATCGAACGGGCCAAACGCCTCACCGAAGTGGGAAAAGACGTCGTGCTCCTGATTGACTCAATCACCCGCTTGTCACGCGCCCATAATTCCGCAAAAGGCGGCGGGGGACGCACCATGACCGGTGGGCTCGACATCCGTGCGCTTGAAAAACCACGTCAGGTGTTTTCATCCGCCCGTCTGACCGAGGAAGCTGGAAGCCTCACCATTGTGGCGTCCGCGCTGATCGAAACCGGCAGTAAGATGGACGAGCTGATCTTCCAGGAATTCAAGGGAACCGGAAACATGGAAATCGTCCTCGACCGCAAGGTTGCCGAACTGCGCCTCTGGCCCGCGATCAACATCAATGGATCCGGAACCCGAAAAGAAGAGCTCCTCCTCGATGAAAAGACCCTTGAGAAAGTGAAATTTTTCCGACGCGCTCTCGCTCCACTCAAACCCATCGAAGCGGCGGAAACCTTGCTTTCCCGCATGGGTCAGGCCCCGACGAACACCAGTTTCCTCAAGATGCTCACGATATGAACGTGCGAATCGTTCAACATCTTTCAATTTGACCTCTTGACAACCCTCACAAGGCTTCGATACATAATCTTCCTCGTGGGTGGGCTCGCCTTGGTATTCGGAGGCTTGGGGTTCTCCCCTTTAAACCGGCGTCCGGTTTTTCCGGACCCAACACACCAGACATCAATAGATTAGAATTCGTTAATGGAACATCCGTTTGCCGACCAGTGTCAGGATCTGGCCACCTCTCTTTTGGCCAACAATCTGGATTCCATTCAGGAAGACGGAAGCGTACTCCCAATGCAGGGAGAGCAGTCAAGGCTCGATGAGTCCGGACATGCGGCTCTGGCAATCGGAGAGTTCTACCGGGCCACAGGGCAGGTTAAGCTTCAGGGCTACGACCTGATTGACCTCAGCGCCCGATGCATCACCCATCAAGCCTTCACTGAACAGGAAACCGATAATGGGATCGCCTACAGCGGCTTAGGCTTGCTCTCCTTTGGACCATCCAAGGACCGCAACCCCGTATGGGAACGCCTGTTGGATGTTACCCGCGAAAAGCTCGACAAAATGCTGCTCCAACGCGGTGGATTCATCCACAATGAACAGGGATACAGCATCGCCAAAGCGGTCACCCGTTTCAGCATGGACTTGTCGAAAAAGGACGAGACCGGAAAGCTGATTGAGCAGTTCATTGAATCCATCGAGCAGAAGAGCTCGGCCGGTTTCGTGGATGCGGATCCGGACAAGGGAATCGGTGGCGTGTTCGATATTTCCGGAATCAGCACCTTCGTGTTCATCCGGCAGTGCCTGCAACTCCACTCGAATATTCACCTCCGCGAACGCAAGCTCCCGAGCATGCGCACCTTCGTGGAGAAATACCTGCGTATGATTCCGGATACCCTCCGCATGGACGGGCTCGGATGGAGCACCGGTGAATCGATTGGTGCTTATGGACAAATGCATTGCATCAGCATGATCCTGCAAGCCATGCGCGACGATTGGATCACCGAAGACAAAAAGCCGGTCTACCTCGACGTTCTCCGCCGCCTCTTCTATTTCTTCTTTGCCACTTACATCGATCAGGAAACCGGATGCCTGATCATCCGGGACCATGAACGCACCACGATACAGCGGCACACCACCCGCATGGCGAATTTCGATGCGGCCCGGTATCTCAGCCAGTGGGCCCGTTTGGCAAGAAGCATCCATGCTTCGATTGACGATGCCAAACCGCAGGCCTCCCGTGACTCCGGTCGCTTTGTCGTTTTCGACAAGTCCAACAAGAAGGAACAGGGGTTGTTCATCTACCAAAACGCCTCCAACGGTTTGGTACTGCAGCTGCCACTCTGTTCAAACCGGGACAAGGATTCCTCCGACAGTCTGGCGTTTCCGCACTGTCCGGGGGTCTTCGACTGGCCGGTCGGAACCTATCTTCCGATCATGATGCCTGAACTCACCTTTGGTGAGCACCGCATCATCCCATCGTTCTACGGGAAGCAATGCACCACCGGTCTGGGAATGAGGGATTCGTTCTTCTTCTCCTACGATCAACCTGATTTTGTTTCAACCGACGGGAACATTGTTCCGGGAATCGGAAGCGCCAAAGTCAAGTGGATCTTCTCCGGATCGAAAATCACGAGTGAATTCCTCTTCACGGTGAAGAACCAGATTCAGCTCGACCGCATGCGCTATATGCTCTGTCTCGGCTTGCCTCACTCCGTGCATACGCTGGGATCTTCCTTCAAACTCGGACCCGAAAGCCTGCGCGCTGCCGTCATCAAAGATGATTTCCAGTGCGAATGGGCCGCCAACGAAACCGTCACCAACGACCCGCTGTTCAGATCCTATTTCGGGAAGCTTCATTACCTGCAAACCCTCCATCGCCCGCATCCGCTCATCATGAGGCCGGGAGTTCAGTATCGACTGACCATTCAGTTCGATCCGGACATCCAGATGGCAGAAGAGTAAGGATCAAATCGGGTTTGGTGGAAAAATTGCCTTAAGTTGTTCCGTATTCCCTCGATATTTGTCTTGGGGGTGCGGATGATCTTCCGATCATAAAAGCACTGCTCCACTTAACCCGAAAAGGATTCCTACCGTGTCTCTCCGAATCACGCTCAAACCCCACGAGAAGATTTACATCAACGGTGCCTTGATCTCCAATGGAGACACACCGGCTTCGATCTTCCTCGAAAACAAGGCCCGGCTGCTGCGCGAGAAAGACATTCTCACACCGGACAAGGCCAAAACGGTGTGTGAAAACATTTACCTCGTGATCCAAATGATGTATTTCGATCCGGGTAACGTTCCAGCCCTTCACAAGGACTATTGGGAACTTGTCCGCAAGCTCATCCAGGCTGCGCCAAGCACGTCACTTATGGTGCATGAAATAAGCGAGTGCGTGTTTGTGGAAAACTACTACGGAGCACTCAAGCTCGCTAAAAAGCTCATCGCGTATGAGCAGAACCTCATGAACAATGCCCATACCTCCGAATAACCCCTACCAGAAGACCCACAAGGCGACCATATCCGGAGTCGATATCGAGCTCCTTGTTCTGGAAAAAGCATCCATGATGATGCATCGCTGTCAGGAAAACTGGACGGATGACAGCTTTAACCGGGCGCTCGACGATGCGCTGCGCTACAACCAGAAGATTTGGGATGTCTTCCAATCCGACTGGCGCAGTCCGGAATGCCCCCTTTCGCGAACCATGAGGGAAAACCTCCTCAGCCTCGGCATATTCGTGCGCAAATCCACTCTCGACATCATGGCCTATCCGAAGAAGGAAAAGCTCGATAGCCTCATCCAAATCAACGAGCACTTGGTTTCGGGCCTCAAGAAACAGAAAGAAAACCAGGTATCCCC
>JAFGAQ010000189.1 GCA_016933595.1 Opitutales bacterium
CTCGGCCTGTAAGGCGCCGGCCTGCTTCAAGGTTTGAAAGATCGACATCATCTCGCGGGTGGTCACCCCGAGGGCATTCAAGGCATTGGTCAGGCGCTCGATCGACGGATATTCATCCAGCACTTCAAACCCGCCCTGCATTTCAGTTACCTGCACATTGGTATCCGGCAATACAACGGTTTCGCCGGGAGAGAAAGGATTGGGCTGAACCGCATCGACATCGGATGCAATCGTGATCGTGATCGCACCGTGGCTGATTGCCACCCTCGAGATCCGCACGTCGGAGGTCGCGACGACCGTCCCGGTCCTTTCATTGATCACCACCCGCGCCTTGGTATCAGGCGTCACCTCGAGGCTGCCCATGGCCGCGATAAAGTAGGTTTCCTGACCCTTGAAGGTCGGGGGAACCCGCACGGACACTGTCGCACTATCGATCGGATGACAACTGGAGGGAAACACATCATTCACCGCCTTTGAAATGCGGGCTGCGGTCGTGAAGTCGGGATGCTGCAGAATCAGGCGGATCATGTCTTGTGCGACGATCTCGGTTCCGATTTCGAGTTCAACAATGGCACCGCCGCTGATCCGGCCAACGGTCGGATGGTTCTTCTGCACAGTGGCACCACCGGCACCACCCGACCCTTCAAGAAACCCACCCACTGCGATCGGCCCCTGAGCCACCGCGTAGGCCACATCATCGGCACCCACCAGTGGAGTCTGGAGGAGCACGCCCCCGTTGATCGACTTGGCATCTCCAATCGACGAAACGGTCACATCGATACGGCTTCCCGGCTTCGCAAAAGCTCCGATGTCGGCCGTAACCATCACCGCAGCCATGTTCCCGCCTTGGATCGTTCCCGGATCGACAACGATCCCGAAGCGTTTCAGAAAATTGGACACACTCTGCACGGTGTAGGACAACTGGCTGTCCCCATCTCCGGCCAAGCCGACCACGATGCCGTATCCGGTCAATTGGTTATCTCGCGCCCCTTCCACCTGTGTCAGGTCCTTCACCCTGGATGCGGAAACCGCAGGAGACAGCGCCACCATGAGCAGGAGCATCCCCATCCAACTTGCAATGCGTAGTTTCATCCTTGCCTCCATCAGAATGGATTGACCTTGTCCACGAAACGGGTGAACCAGCCCTTACGCTGGACGTCGCCCACGATTCCCTGCGAAATAAACTCAATGCGTGCGTCAGCGACCCGGGTCGAAGACACCGTGTTGTTGATCGGATCAATATCCAATGGACGCACAACCCCCTGGAACACCGCATGGCGATGTTCACCCGAGAAGGATACCACCCGCATCCCCTCCAGCACAAGATTTCCATTGGGCAACACATCAATGACGGCTACCGGTATCTGAGCCTGAAGTACGTTCATGGTGTCCGTGATCGAACTTGGGGAGGTGCTATACTGCCCCTTGAGAAGATCCGAAAGCTTCACTTCCTTACCTTCGAGCTCCTTCCAGTTGATTGAGTCCACCAGAACCCCGGCCAAATCGATCACGGGTGAGCTTTTCTGCCCGGTGTTGATCGACTGGCTCGCGTTAAAATCCACCATCTCCTCGATCGTCACAGTGAGCAGATCACCGACAGCGTAGGCTGTCTTCGACGCAAACATGCTCTTCGGATTGCCCGCGCGATTCCACAGCGAGCCTCCATATGCCGTGGAGAATCCGCCCAGACACATCCACAAAGCGGCTCCACCACACAGGATCAAATGTGTTACTCTCATGATTTTGCTCCTCATCAGAAATGTACCTTTGCCTGGTTTTCGCCGATCACTTCGGCTTGAAAGTCATTTCGGGTCTGCATGTTCCGGACACGGATAACCTGCCCCATGACCCCTTCCTCCAAAGCTTTCCCCTTCATGGAAATCCGCATACGCCCTTCCTCGGCGACCACCTCCACCACGCTGTTTCGCAAGACGAGAGGCCGATCCTTGATGTCTTTCCATAGAATGACCTTTCCGGCTTCGGCCGTTCGCACGAGCTGATACATCGAAACCGCTTCCATGCTCTCAAGTGGGCTCGATCCAAGGGCGAGCACATCGACATCGCGCCATTCCACAAGATCACGGGCCAGTGCAGACTGCCGCTCGATCCGGCGTGTCGCCACCACCACCCGACGCCAAAGCTCGGCCCGAAGGTTAAGGTGCCACTCAGCCGCCTTTTGCCCCTGCACCCTCAACTCACATCCCAACAGGAAACGGCTCCGGATCCCCTGACCCGGCACAGCAGACAACACGACTTCCCAGTCCGGGTGATCGATCCGGACATCCCCGATGGGCTTGTCGGCGAACAGCCGAAGATCGCCACTCAAGTCGAAGCGCTTTTCCAAAGACTCCCGAATGGCCGTAAGGATCTCATCCCCCTGCAGCACAAATTGCCCGTCTTTGTCGGGCTTTGTTTTCGCTTCGGCCGATCCGTTGGCTGTTCCATCCTCAGCGACCGATCCGCGCACCTTGAATCCCTGAAGATCGCCCAACTCAACCCCCTTGAGGATGCTATCACTCACCGGGGCAGGCGACGCTTCATCCGCTCCAGCAAGTGCGGTGGCTCCCGCGAAACCCACAATGCAGGTGGTAAGCACTCGGAGGAACAATGACCGTCCGCCTACCGACCATGCCCTGGGTTTCATGTAACTGGTTGTCCGGATATGCATGCTCAGTCCCATCCTATTTCAGCGCTTCAACTGCACGACCTGTTTGAGAATATCGTCGGAGGTCTGAATCGCCTTCGAATTCACTTCGTATGCCCGCTGGGCGACGATCATATTGACCATCTCCTGAACCACATTCACGTTTGAAAGCTCCAGGTATCCCTGACGGAGCGACCCGAAACCATTCATAGCCGCACTACCTGATTCCGGAGTGCCACTCGCGTTGGTTTCCGCAAAAAGGTTTCCACCCAGGCTTTCCAAGCCGCCGGGATTTACGAAGCGCACCAACTGGATCTTACCGACCGCGCTTTGAACGCCCCCGTTGATCACACTCACCTCTCCTCCGGATGAGATGAAGATGTCGGTCGAGTTCGCCGGAATTGCGGGGAAATTCTGCACGGTCAGACCGGAGCTCGTCGTCACCTGCCCATTTGCATCGAGCTTGAATGCTCCATCCCGTGTGTATGCACTGGTCCCGTCGGGCCGAAGCACCTCGAAAAAGCCTTCTCCCTGCACCGCCACGTCCAGTTTTTGGTCGGTCGCTGACAATTGCCCCTGCGAGAATACCTTGGAAGTGGACACAACCTGGGCGCCATTTCCCAGCTCCACGCTGGTAGGCAAAACATTCCCACCACCGACATCGCCACCTGCGGGTGTGCTGCTTTGATACAGCAAATCCTGAAACTCGGCCTTGCTGCGCTTGTAGCCCGTGGTGTTCACATTCGCGATGTTGTTCGAAATGGTGTTCAGGTTGTACTGCTGAGCATCCATCCCGGAGGCGGCTGCGTATAAGGAAAGGTTCATAGTCGCATTGGTTTAAGGTTTACTCCATCCGGCTTCAGTTCACGGCGCCCAAAACTTCGATCGAACGGCCCTCCAGTGTATCCAGGCTTTGGATCACCTTCTGGTTAGCCTCAAATGCGCGCGAAATACTGATCAAATTCACCATCTCGGTGAGGGGGGATACGTTGCTGCTCTCAAGGTTTCCCTGGAGCAAACCGGGATCTTCCACCTGCACGGGCATCACTGCCGACTCCGGATCAATCCTGAATCCGCCCGGCACCCGCAGCAAAGCTGAACGGTCCGGAATATCCACCACATCCATCACCCCAATGGTGTTGTCGCCCTGAAGGACCATCCCATTGCGCAGCACCGTAATATCCCCTTCATCCGGCATCCGCTGGATGGGACCGCCCTGGCCCATAACGACGTCCCCGGATTTGTTCACCAGCTGTCCCTGAGGATCAAAATGGAACTCGCCATCGCGGGTGTAATACTCATATCCCTGCCCCTGAACCCGGAAAAAACCCTCCGAAGCCAATGCCATGTGGGTCGACTCCTCGGTCTGCTGAACCTGTCCC
>JAFGAQ010000190.1 GCA_016933595.1 Opitutales bacterium
CTGCTGGATCACGTGGAAAAGATGGAACTATGGAAAGCCGATCTTGAACACGAGCTGGCGTCATGGCTCACCTCGCTTCAATCGCACCCGATCGACCAATGGCACACCACGCGCCACAAAAACCGATTTGCGTTCCGGATTTTCAGCCTGACCAGGAATGGACACTGGGAGTTCCCCAATCCACAGATGAACCCATTGACCGAGGCCGACGCCCGGTTCATGCAACAATTCCGCGAATACCTTCCGCTCATGTTTTCTCCGTCGGACAGCGCCGATACTCCGTCTCAAACCCGCGGATGGATCACCTGGTATGAGGGGCCCGGGCCTCAATGGGCCTTCTGGATACGCAACTCCGACGGTTCAACCTACGGAATGGTCCTCGACCGCTCAGCGTTGCTGGCCGAAATGATCTCGCGACTTCCGGACGAGTCCAGAACCGTAAATATGGACAAATTAAAATCGCGATACGCTGAACCTGCGGGGGAAACCTTCGCCCTCGTCAGCGAGGACGGGCAAACCCTTTATCAATGGGGATCCACGATATCGCCCGATCATGATCCATTGGTCCGGATCGGGATCCCGCTTCTCACACCCTTTGCGATGTGGAAATTCGAAATCCGCAGCCACGGCCCGCAGCAAGGGCATCTCATGCTGCAACCCCAGGTCCTGACCCTGCTCGCTGGCTTGCTCCTGACCGCAGGATGCGTGATCCTGATCGGCACCTACCTCTTCTGGTTTTCCCGCCGGGAGTTTATGCTCGCCCGTCAGCGGGTCAGCTTCGTCAATCAGGTGTCGCATGAACTCAAGACACCACTGACCAACATCCAACTCTACAGCGAGCTCATGGAGGACGAAGTGGAAGAAGGACCCGCCCACTCGCACCTCAGCATCATCCAGGAGGAATGCGGCAAGCTAAGCCGGATGGTCCAGAACGTACTGACCTTCGCCCGACAGCAAAAACAAACCCTCCGGCTCCACCCGCGCGAGGTGGTGCCGTCTGCAATCATTCAGCAATGCGTCGAGGCCCACCGCATTGGACTGGAGCGCAGGGGCATCCAGGTGACCTGCAGAAACGAAGCCGACCAACCTCAGGTTCTGGATCCGGATGTGCTCTGCCAAATCATCGGCAACCTGCTCAGCAACGCCGAGAAATATGCTTCTGGAGCCCCGATCCTGATATCCGCGCATCAGGACCAGGAAACCCTCCACGTGCATGTTCACGATGGCGGCCCGGGAATCCCGAAAGCACAGGCACGCAAGGTATTCGAGCCTTTTGTCCGCCTGGAGAATCGCATCACCGAGGGAGTCAGCGGAGCGGGCATCGGTTTATCCATTGCCCGCGACTTGGCCCGCCTTCACGGCGGTGATCTGATCCTGATTCCGGAACCATCCGGAGCGCATTTTCATCTCTCCCTAAGCTCCAATCCGTCATGAAGATACTCATTGTCGAAGACGACACCTACACCCGGGAAGGACTTGCCGAAATCCTGAGACGGGAGGGATTCGAAACCATCCTTGCAGCCGATGGCAATCAGGGATTGGAAGCATTCTCAGCCGAGACCCCGGCTCTGATCTGCCTCGATGTCATGATGCCCGGCAAAAGCGGATTCGATCTCTGCCGCGACATCCGGAAGGCGAATGCACAAGTGCCGATTATCTTTATCACCGCAAAGTCCGAGGAAATCGATACCGTCGTCGGGCTTGAGCTGGGCGCGGATGACTACATCACCAAACCCTTCGGAAAGCAGGAAGTGCTCGCAAGGATACGGGCCCTGCTACGCCGCAGCATCCTCAGCAACAACCGGGATTCCAAATCCTACCGCTTCGTCATGAAGGATCTGGAGGTGGTTCCGGACGAAATGCGAGCCTACCGGAATGGAAACGTGATCGATCTGGGGCCCCGCGACATTGCCATTCTGGAGCATCTGTTCCAGAACCGGGGACGAGTCGTAGATCGCGATAGCCTCTTTGATGTGGCATGGGGACTGAACTACCAACCCAACAGCCGCAGTCTGGATCAGCACATATCCCAGTTGCGCAAACGCATCGAAATCGATCCACACCAACCCGGAATTATCAAAACCGTCCACGGTGCCGGCTATCGTTTTGAGTGATCCAGCGCCCTGACGAACCCTCGC
>JAFGAQ010000191.1 GCA_016933595.1 Opitutales bacterium
CCGTTTTCTGAATAATTGAAATCCGTCCAGCCTTTTTTCGCATTTTCCGGAATCGTCAAAAATCGCAATTAATCAAGGTCCCCTTTAAAGACATGATCGACGTGAAGCACGGAGCTTGCAAATCGCGTCCGCTCTGTTCACGCTCTCTCCAGCCTTCGGCGATTGGAGCTACCCAACGCACGATGAACACATCACCCTGAAAACCTCTCCTCTGATACCATGATGGATCCTCTTCTCGTCGGAAAAGCCAACGAACTCGAAATCGGGATCTTCCCCGGTCTCGCCAATCGCCATGGGCTTATTGCCGGGGCAACCGGCACCGGAAAAACCGTCACCCTTCAGAAGATGGCGGAGATGTTTTCCAGCATTGGAGTTCCGGTCTTCGTAGCCGACGTGAAAGGTGATCTTTCCGGAGTCAGCATGCCTGCCGATCCGTCTGAAAAACTGATGGCACGCCTCGCCAAAATTGGCATCCACACGTTTGAACCCCGGGGAAACCCGGTAACCTTTTGGGATGTATTCGGCGAAAACGGCCATCCGCTCCGCGCGACCGTATCAGACATGGGACCACTGATGCTGAGCCGACTGCTGAATCTCAACGAAACCCAGTCGGGAGTACTTCAGATTGTGTTCAAAGTCGCGGACGATGAAGGACTCCTGCTGCTGGACCTCAAAGACCTCCGGGCGATGATTCAGCATGTGGGCGAGAGAGCACGTGAGCTCACTCATGCGTATGGGAATGTATCATCCGCGTCCATTGGAGCCATTCAACGGGGACTACTCACCCTTGAGGAACAAGGTGGTGAAACCTTCTTTGGCGAACCGATGCTGGACATCCAGGATCTGCTCCAAACTGACAACCGCGGACGCGGGATCATCCACATTCTGGCAGCCGAAAAGCTCTATCAACGCCCCAAGCTCTACTCTACTTTCCTCCTTTGGTTGCTCTCCGAACTATTCGAGCAACTTCCGGAAGTCGGAGACCCCGACAAACCCAAACTGGTTTTCTTCTTCGACGAGGCCCACTTGTTGTTCTCCGACTCCCCCAAAGCCCTTGTCGAGAAAATCGAGCAAGTCGTCCGTCTCATCCGATCAAAGGGAGTCGGTGTCTATTTTGCCACCCAGAACCCGCTCGATGTTCCGGTGTCCGTATTGGGGCAGCTTGGCAACCGTGTTCAACATGCGCTCAGGGCATTTACCCCACGCGACCAGAAAGCTGTGAAAACTGCCGCGGAAACCATGCGGGCAAATCCCGCCTTCGACGCTGAATCCGCAATTCTGGAGCTGGGGGTTGGCGAGGCGTTGGTCTCATTTCTCGACGCCAAAGGCCGTCCCAGTATGGTTGAACGCACTTCCATCATCGCGCCAGGGTCCCGCCTTGGGCCCATCACTCCTGAAGAACGCACCCGCATCATGCGCGACTCGCTCGTCTACGGAGTCTACGAAAAGCCGCTGGATCGCGTCTCCGCATACGAGCGACTCCGCGCTCTGACGGAGCAACGCCAACGGCAAGCGGAAGAAGAAGCCCGTATGAAGGCCGCCGCAAAAGCCGCCCCCACTTCCCGCGCACCCGAGCCCGAACGCAACCCCGTGAACGAGATGCTCTTCGGCAGAACCGGCCCCCGTGGTGGCCGCACCGACGGTCTTGTGCAGAGTGCGGCCAAAAGTGCCGCCCGCACCATGGGCACAGGACTGGGCCGCCAACTCCTGCGCGGCATCCTGGGATCGCTGATGGGTGGCAAAAAGACCCGCTGACGCCGCCAATTCAGATCAAAGTCTGCTCACGCCAACCGGTCTGTTTGATGAATCCAATCCATCATCCATATTGTATGCCGGTTCGCTTGGGAATAGTACAACAACGATCAACATAAACGCTGCAATGTTTGATTCACAACACAAACATATTGTTTTTCGATATTTGCATTCTATTTCCAGATACCGATCCACGTTATTATTATGTATCAATTTCAGATATATTTGACACGGAAATCGGGCATACACCAGTACTCCGAGAAAGGGAACTACCTCAACAAATGGGAAACCGGCGCCCGATCCGGTCTAAGCTACAAAACAAGAACCGTGCGCCATTGATATCCGGAACAACCAGGATGATTCTATAAAGAGAACAACTCCGGGATAGGCGGAAATTGGAAATCGATCCCTTATGGGATGGGAGCCGATTTTTTGTGCTTGCGGCTTTTGGGGGAGCGGCGTTCATTGGGCACGATATGCCTGAAGCCAGCAGCTACATTCCGATTGCCGTGCAGATTGTGATCGCCGTCTCAATGGCGGTGGGGATCATCATTGTGAGCCACATTTTCGGTCAACGCATGCGCGGAAACCGGATCAAGGACTCCGCATATGAGTGCGGAATGATTCCAATCGGTAATGCGAAGACACGTTTCGGCGTGAAGTTCTACGTAGCGGCGATGCTGTTCATCCTTTTCGATATTGAAGTGGTGTTCCTTCTTCCCTGGGCGATGGTTTACCGTGATTTCCTGTCCAACGGACTCCCGATTCTGGTTCCAATGCTGGTCTTCATAGCGGTTCTCACGATCGGTTTGGTTTACGAACTGCGCAAGGGAGCCATTGAGTGGGAGAAATAACACACGGACCAGAGCAACCGCACCAGCATCCAAATTCTATTTCCAGCAGGACCATGACAACAGCGACAGAACAGGACGTCGGCTACAACAGCAAAATCGAAGGCAATGTGATCTTCTCGTCTGCCGACGCCATTATCAACTGGGTTCGCAGCAACTCCGTCTGGCCGATGCCGATGGGCTTGGCCTGCTGTGCAATTGAACTCATGGGCGTGGGTGCGAGTAAATTCGACATCGCGCGTTTCGGAATGGAAGTGATGCGGTTCTCGCCGCGCCAGTCGGACTGCATGATCGTAGCCGGGACCGTAACCTACAAAATGGCGGAGGCGGTCCGCCGCATTTACGATCAGATGGCCGAGCCCAAATGGGTGGTCGCGATGGGCGCATGCGCCTCTTCCGGCGGGATGTATCGGTCCTACGCTGTGCTGCAGGGAGTCGACCGGATCCTCCCCGTGGACGTATATATCAGTGGATGCCCACCCCGTCCGGAAGCGCTGATCGACGGCATGCTCCGCCTTCAGGAGAAAATTCGCACTGAAAAGTCGATGTGGCAGATCAAGGCAGGGCGCCCTAATCCTGAAAAGCTCCCGACCGGCCCCCGCTGAACAGCCGGAATAGCAGCGATCGGAAACCCACGGAAAACGAAGCATCATGAACCTGAAGGAAACATTTGCATTTCTGGAGGAACGCCCTGCAAAGGATTGTCCCGCCTACAATTGCCCAGCCGGGCATCTGGTCAATCTGATGCAGGCACTGCGCGACCAACACGGCTACAGCATGCTGGTGGACATGACCGCCGTGGACGAAGGCCCCGGACAAACACCTCGCTTCATCGCGGTGTATCATCTGTTCAATCTCGAAAGCTTTGAATACCTGCGCATCGCGAGCGCGTGCGAGGGCGATGAGAGCGCGCCGGAGATCCCGACCGTTTCCCACATCTGGGCAGGAGCCGACTGGCACGAGCGTGAATGCTACGACATGTTCGGGATCCGCTTCAAAGGGCACCCCGATCTCCGGCGTATCCTGATGTGGGATGAGTATCCATACTATCCGCTGCGCAAGGAGTTTCCGCTGGCTGGATTTGACATGGATTTCCAAGCCGCTGACGTTGCGGAACGCACGGGGGTAAGGATTCAGCCCGCGCCGATGGCTGGTGGGCCGTTTGTATCGGGTGACGAAGGGCCAATGAGCGAAAAGGAGCCGCGTGCCAAGGATCAAAGCTGGCGCGAACAACACAAGAAACCGGGCGGATCCGGTCCGGCCTGAGCGCCGCTCACCAAGCCAAACGACAGGCCAACCAAAACCGGAACAGGATTTCTATCATGCCAGAATCAAGGGAAATTTCCATAGGCGACGTTGAATCACAGGCTGCGACCCTGCAGTCCGAGAAGATGACCCTCAACGTGGGTCCGTCCCATCCGACCACCCACGGGGTACTCCGTCTCCTGGTCGAGCTTGAGGGAGACATCATGACCAAGGTCACCCCGGTCATCGGATACCTTCACCGCGGGGACGAGAAGATCGCTGAAAACATGACCTACAACCAGTTTGTCCCCTACACGGACCGATTGGACTATCTGGGCCCGCTGGCGAACAATGTGGCGTATGCGATTGCAGTGGAAAAGCTTGCCGGAATTGAAGTCCCGGCGCGCTGTCAGGCGATCCGGGTGATCTGCACGGAATTGGCCCGCATCTCATCCCACCTGCTCGGACTGGGAGTCTTTGGAATGGACACCGGGGCATGGACTCCGTTCATGTATTGCTTTACAGAGCGCGAAAAGCTCATGGATCTCTTCGAGGAGCTGACCGGAGCCCGTTTCACCAACAGCTACACTCGCATTGGCGGGGTCACTCGCGACATTCCGGAAGGCTGGACTGGCAGGGTAATCGAAGCCCTCAACAGCATGCAGCGCACCCTCAAAGAGGTGGACACGCTGCTAACCCGTAACCGCATCTTCTACGACCGTTGCGTCGGAGTGGGAATCATCGCCAAAGAAGATGCGATTTCCTACGGACTCACCGGGCCAAACCTCCGCGGCTCAGGCATACCGCTCGACCTGCGCAAGGACAAACCCTACTCCGGCTATGAAAACTATGATTTTGATGTGCCCGTCGGCAAAACCGGAGACTGCTACGACCGCTTCCTTGTGCGTATGGAAGAAGTGCATCAGAGCATCCGGATCGTGATGCAGGCGATTGAAAAGCTTCCGGACGGCCCGTGGTATGCCGAAGATGCAAAGAAGATCTTTGCCCCCCCGAAAGACAAGGTTCTCACCAGCATGGAGGAACTGATCCAGAACTTCATGATTGTGACCCAAGGTCCTCAAATTCCTGCAGGGGAGGTATATTTCGAAGCCGAAAACCCGAAGGGCGCGCTTGGATTCTACGTGGTCTCGCGCGGCGGCGGGGTTCCCTACCGCCTCAAGATCCGGGCACCCAGTTTCTGCAACCTGAGCATCCTTCCGAAAATCCTTCCGGGGCTGATGCTCACCGACGTCACCACGGTACTCGGGAGCCTCGACTTCGTGATGGGAGAATGCGACCGCTGATCCCGGCCTGATCCAACGCCACCGCAACCAGACTTTCAGACCTTTTCGACATGTCACTGGAACTCAAACCTGAAACCCTCAAGAAGATCGATGCCATCATCCCGAAATACCCGGTGATGCGCAGTGCGGTGCTTCCCCTCCTGCACCTGATCCAGGAGGAAAAGGGATACATCTGCAAAAGCGCAATCGAATGGGCAGCCGACAAGCTCGGACTGCAGCCGATCAACGTGTTCGAAGTGGTGACCTTCTACCCGATGCTCCGGCAGGAACCCATCGGCAAAATCCACATCAAGGTATGCCGGACACTCTCATGTGCCCTTGCCGGATCGTATCAGACCCGGGATATCCTGATGGAGAAGCTCACCTGCGCCGAAAACGGCACTTCTCCCGATGGGCAATTCACGGTGGAGTTCGTCGAATGCCTCGCCAACTGCGGCAAGGGCCCGGTGGTTCAGGTCGATGAAACCATGCACGAAGGGATCACACCCGAAAAGGCGGCGGCCTTTGCGGACGAATTGAAGAAACAGGCAACCGCACGCTGAGCGATCCACAACAGCCAACCCGCTCGAATACAGGAACCCACCATGGCCGTAGCAGAAAAAAGGATCATTTTGAAATATGCCGATGAGCCGGGATACACCCCCGACATCACGTGCTATATGAAGCACGGAGGCTACCAGAGGCTCAAAAAGGCCCTCGGCATGAAGCCCGAGGACATTGTGAATGAAGTTGCGGATTCCGGTGTAAGGGGTCGCGGCGGCGCCGGTTTCCCGATGGGCATGAAAATGCGCTTTCTGGACCGCAAATCCGGAAAACCGATTTATTTGGTATGCAATGCGGACGAATCGGAACCCGGGACCTTCAAAGACCGCCAGATCATTCACAAGGATCCGCATCAGCTGATCGAGGGGTTGATGATCACGGCCTATGCGATCCAGGCCGCTCAGGCATTCATCTACATTCGCGGGGAGATGTATCAAGGGGCACGCATGCTCGAAACCGCCATCGAGGAAGCACGCGCAAAGGGATTCACCGGCGCCAATATCGGAGGATCCAATTACAGCTGCGAGATTGTGGTGCACCGCGGAGCCGGAGCCTATATCTGCGGTGAAGAAACCGGCTTGCTGGAATCCCTCGAAGGCAAGCGCCCCTACCCGCGAATCAAGCCTCCGTTCTTTCCGGCCGTTCTGGGTCTTTATCAATGCCCGACCCTCGTAAACAACGTGGAAACGATCTGCAACGTGAAGCACATCGTGGACATGGGCGGCAAGGAATACGCGAAAATCGGCCGACCCAACAATACTGGCACCCGCATCTGGTCGGTCTCGGGACATGTCAAACGCCCGGGTTACTACGAATTTGAATGCGGTGCGCTCACCTACGGCGAACTCATTTACGATGTTTGTGGCGGAATCCGCGATGGTCACAAACTGAAAGCGGTGATCCCCGGTGGATCCTCGTCCAAAATCCTGCGGGCCGGCGAACGTTTCAAAGGGAAGAACAAGGACGGTTCCGAGTTTGACTGGGGTATCGAAGACATACCGCTCGACTTTGACGGCCCGATGGCCGCCGGATCGATGTCCGGGTCCGGAGCCGTTATTGTAATGGACGACTCCACCGACATGGTGGAAGCAATGGCCAACATCAACGCCTTCTACGCCCATGAGAGCTGCGGCCAATGTACCCCCTGCCGCGAAGGTTCGCTCTGGCTGCGCAAAATCACCAGCCGCATGTGCGCCGGTGGCGCACGCGCTGAAGACGCGGATCTGTTGAAGTCCGTGGCCGACCAAATGGCAGGACGCACGATTTGTGCATTCGGAGAAGCGGCCAGTTGGCCGGTTCAAAGTTTTATCGCGAAATTCAAAGATGAATTTGTCGCCAAAGCCCAACAAGCAGGGAATGCATCCAAAGCCCCAACAGGCCGCGGATTCCGATTGATCGGATAACGAAACCGTAATAGCAGCGACAGCCACCAGGGATAAGATGAGCGAAGAGAGCAAAAAGCCACAGGAGGTTACGATCAACATCGACGGTAAGGACTACAAAGTCCCCGCTGGCATGAATCTGATCGACGCGGTGAAGAAGGCTTCCGGCAAGGAAATTCCGCATTACTGCTATCACCCGAAACTCAGTGTAGTGGGCAATTGCCGCATGTGCATGGTCGAGATGGGCACCCCCATGATCGATCGCGCAACGGGCCAACCCATTCTGGATGACAAGGGAACACCAAAAATCGGATGGATGCCAAAACCCGCAATCGCGTGTGCATCCAAGGCAACCGATGGACTCCACGTCCGCACGGACAGTCCGATGGTTCAGGACTGCCGAAAGGGCACTCTGGAGTTCCTGCTGATCAACCATCCGCTTGACTGCCCGATCTGCGATCAGGCCGGCGAATGCCGCCTGCAGGAATTCGCGACTGATTACGGCCGCGGTTACAGCCGCTTTGTCGAGCAGAAAAACGTCAAACCCAAACGCACTCAGATCGGGCCAAGGGTGATGCTGGACGACGAGCGCTGCATTCTATGCTCGCGCTGCATCCGTTTCTGCCGCGAGATCATCAAAGAAGATGTGCTCGGATTCGTCAACCGCGGCAGCTACTCCACACTCACCGCCTATCCCGGGCGTCAACTCGACAGCAATTACTCGCTCAACACCGTGGACTTGTGCCCGGTCGGAGCACTCACCGACACCGATTTCCGCTTCAAGATGCGCGTATGGTTTCTCAAACCCGTATCGAGCATCTGCACCGAAAGCAGCGTGGGAGTCAACACGGAGGTATGGTCACGGGAAGGCAAGATCTACCGGATCACTCCACGGGAAAATGACGCGGTCAACGATTCCTGGATGGCGGACAGTGGACGGCGCCTTTACAAGCAGGTAGAAGCCGACAATCGCCTGCTCACCTGCAAAACCGGGGGAGCCGATGTGAACTTCGGAGAAGCCGTGACTAAGGCGGCATCCATACTTGGATCGGCCAAACTTGCCATCGTGGGGTCGGCCCACAGCTCGGTGGAAGAACAGTTTGCGCTGGCATTGCTCGCCAAGGCGAAAAAGGCATCTGTGTCCGTTCCCGCTCACGTTGGGGAAGGCGACAGCATCCTGATCTCATCCGACCGCAGCCCGAACACGCGCGGTGCACTTGTCACGGGACTGGTCAACACACTGCCAAATCCCACTCTGAGTGATCTCGAATCCGCAATCACTTCCGGAAAAATCGATGCGCTGTTGGTCGTTCGGGAAGACATCACGCAGGCGGGAATCGAAGCCGCAAAGCTGGCGGGCGTCCGCATTGTTTACATCGGCACGCACGCAAACGCGACCAGCCAGGCCGCGCAGGTCGTGATCCCGATCCCCACGGTGTTTGAACGCAACGGCACCTTTATCAACCAGAATTTCCGCATCCAGAAGTTCAACACCTGTGTGCCCGCACCCGCCGACATGCGATCCGAACTAAAGGTCATCTCCGAAATCGCTCAGGCGATCGGAATTGAAGGACTGGATGGACTGACCGTTTCCCAAGTCTGGAAACAGATGACAACTGAAGTGCAGGAACTCACCGGCCTCAGTTTCGAGAGCATCCCCGACCATGGCACGCAACTGCAGGCCGGCCGGTTCGCATCGATCCGTTTCCCCGAAGGCCCCTCGCTCCACTACACCCCCGGGGCCACATCCATCGCTAAAGCATAACAGGAAGCAACGGACATGGACTGGATACAATTGGCAATCGAAGCAGGTTTCGGCCTCGCCTTCATCATCGTGGTCATGAGCATGGCCGGCCTCACCGTGGTCGCCGAGCGCAAATTCTGCGGATTCATTCAGGGGCGGCTCGGCCCCAACCGGACCACTATCCCGATTCTGGGGTCAATCCCGTTCTTCGGGCGCCTGATCACCCGGATGGGACTGTTCCAGCTCGTGGCAGACGGTTCCAAGTTCCTCTTCAAGGAGGAAATCGTTCCCGGCCACGTCAACAAGTTCTACTACAATCTCGCCCCGATCGTGGCACTGATTCCTCCGCTCGTACCCCTGGTGGTT
The DNA here is from genome assembly GCA_016933595.1 of Opitutales bacterium. GTDB lineage: Bacteria > Verrucomicrobiota > Verrucomicrobiia > Opitutales > JAFGAQ01 > JAFGAQ01. Next base: position 9,188 of record JAFGAQ010000191.1, read on the forward strand.
TTGCCTTTCGGGCAAATGACGCTCGCCGACGGAACAATCCGCCAGCTCATTATCGCGAACGTGGACATCGGAATGCTGGTGATCCTCGCCTTCTCTTCGCTCGGTGTGTATGGCACCGTCCTTGCCGGATGGGCTGCAAACAGCAAATACCCCTTCATGGGGGGCATCCGCGCTTCAGCCCAGATGATCTCCTACGAACTCACCATGGGGCTCTCCATTCTTCCCGTATTTCTCTGGGCCAACGTTCCCGGCAGCACAGAGGGCCTGAGTATCGCCAACATTGTGGTGTTCCAGCAAACCCACTGGTTTGTCTACCTGCAACCGCTCACCGCCCTGCTCTTCCTGGTCGCATTGTTCGCCGAAACCAACCGGGCGCCATTCGATATGGCCGAATCCGAAACCGATCTTGTGGGCGGATTCCACACCGAATACGGAGCATTCAAGTTCGGGATCTTCTTCGTATCCGAGTATGCGCACGTGATTGTAGGGTCCGGACTGTTCGTGCTGCTCTTCCTGGGCGGTTCCAATTTCCTGCCCATGTTGCCGAATCCATGGCCTGTCGGCATCCCAGGTGCGATCCTGTCCACGCTCTGGTTCATTGCCAAGACATCGGCTCTTGTATTTTTCTTCATCTGGATCCGCTGGACCCTTCCGCGCTTCCGCTACGACCAGGTCATGAACCTCGGCTGGAAAATGCTCCTGCCGGTCGCCATCGCCAATCTGGTCTTCGTCATGGTGCTGCTTGCAACGATCACACCGGTCGCAGCCCAGTAATCCCGAAACTTGGAATTTCCGATCATGCCTGGTAAAGTCAAAGAGATCGAGCGCAAGCCCCTCAGTCTAGCAGAGAAAACCTTTCTGCCACAGATCGTGAGCGGCCTCAAAGTCACCTGCGCCAACATGCTCCGCAAAAAGGTGACCCGGGAGTATCCGGATGTCCTGCCCCCCATTCCACCAGGTTACCGTGGGATGCCCACGCTCGTGAAGGACCCCGATGGCCGCGAGAAATGCGTATCCTGTCAGCTCTGCGAATTTGTGTGCCCGCCCAAAGCGATCCGCATCACCCCCGGGGCCATTCCCGAAGGGAGCCCGGATGCGCACGTTGAAAAGGCACCTCAGGAATTCGAGATCGACATGCTCCGCTGCATATACTGTGGCATGTGCCAGGAAGTTTGCCCGGAAGAAGCCATCTTCCTCCAGAACAAATTCACGCTCAACGGCCTGTCGAGGCAGGAATTGGTGTTCAACAAGGAGCGTCTTTACGAAGCCGGCGGAACCCTGCAGGACCAACACTTCAAGTGGAAAAAGAAGAAAGAATCCGAAGAACACGGTAACGCCCAACATTGACAACGGAGCCCGTCCACCATGCACGAGATATTCTTTTACTTTTTGGTCGCCCTCACCGCATTGAGTTCGCTCTCGGTGGTTCTGGGCCGTAATCCGGTCAACGGAGCGATGTCGATGATCCTCGCACTGGTCGGCACAGCCGGGCTCTTCGCGATGCTCGGATCTTACATGTTGGCCGCGCTCCAGATTCTGGTCTATGCCGGAGCCGTGATGGTATTGTTTGTGTTCATCATCATGCTGATCGACATCCCCGCGACTGCCGCCTACCGGCACCACTGGGGCACCCTCGTGGCAGCCATCCTGTCGACGCTCACCCTGGGCGGAGGACTCACCTTCCTGTTCCTCGCCCCTGAATTCCGGCAGTCAATGCCCGATATTGCAGGCGCTGCAAGCAATGGGAGCGGACTGGTGTTCTCTTCGCAGGCTGTGGCCTATGGCGCCGGCTTGATGGGCAAGTATATGCTGCTGGTTCAGGTTATCGGAATTCTGCTCCTCGTCGCCATGGTCGGGGTCATTGTGGTCAGCAAGGACCTTCGGGCAACCAACTCCGGCAAATCACTGCCGACCCCTCCATCCAACTGAACCCGGCCCAACACCCAAACACACTATTGTCATGATGCTGAGCCATTATCTGATCGTATCGGGAATTCTCTTCTCGATTGGTTTTCTCGGGGTGCTGCTGCGCAAAAACACCCTTGTCGTCCTGATGAGCCTTGAACTGATGCTCAACGCCGTGAATCTGCTCTTCGTGGCATTCTCACGCTACAACCTTTCACTCGACGGCTCGATCTTCGTGTTCTTTTCGATCACGGTAGCCGCCGCCGAAGTCGCAGTTGGACTTGCCATTGTGGTGGCATTGTTCCGCCTGAAACAGACCGTCTTCGTGGACGCGTTCAATGAAATGAAGAACTAAGCCATTGCCCGTCATGGTATCCAACGCAAACATTCTGATATTGTTCCTGCTGCCATTGTGCTCGGCTGGCCTGATCGCGCTCTTACTGGGCAAGTCCGGCCGGATTGCGGCCGGAGTATCCATCGCATCCGCCGCGGCCTGCCTGATCGTGGCCTTGCGCATGCTCTCCCACTGGGATATGGAAACGGTTCACCGGACCGTCACCTGGTATTCGATGGGCGACCTGAAAGTCACCCTAGGGTTTCTGCTCAACCCCACCGCCGCAGTTCTGCTATTCGTGGTGACCTTTGTCGGCTTCTTCATCCATCTCTTCGCCGTCGAATACTCCGAACACGATGTTGCGCGCGGACGGTTCTTCGGAGGGATGTCGATTTTCATGTTCTCGATGACCGGAATCGTGCTCTCGAGCAACCTGATCATGATGTTCGTATTCTGGGAATTGGTGGGATTCAGCTCCTACCTGCTGATCGGGCACTACCGCGAACGGGAATCCGCCGCGAATGCTGCCAACAAGGCATTCATCGTCAACCGTATCGGCGACTTCGGTTTTCTGATCGGGATCATCGCAATTTGGGCAAAATTTGGCACCACCGACCTGCTCGCGCTTGAGGCGATGGTGAGTGCAGATCCCTCCAAACTGCAAACCATGATCGGGCTGTTGCTCTTCTGCGGGGTGCTTGGAAAATCCGCTCAGATGCCGCTTCACGTTTGGTTGCCAGACGCAATGGAAGGCCCCACCCCCGTTTCCGCACTCATTCACGCGGCGACGATGGTTGCCGCCGGGGTATTCCTCATGTGCCGTGTGTTCTTCCTGTTTTCATCGGAAGCGCTGGAGTGGATCATGTGGGTCGGCGTCGTCACGGCAATCTACTCGGGGATCTGCGCGATCACGCAGAAAGACATCAAGAAGATCCTCGCCTACTCCACGCTTTCACAACTCGGTTACATGGTTGCGGCATTCGCGATCGGGACGGCAGCGGCTCACGCCGGACACGAGTATGGGGTCGGAGCTTCCCTCTTTCACCTTACCACCCATGCTTTCTTCAAGGCACTGCTCTTCCTTGCAGCCGGGTCGATCATACACGCCACCCACCACGAACAGAACATCTTCCGCATGGGCGGCCTGATCTCCCGCATGCCATGGACGTCGGTTTGCTTCTCACTCGGATTGCTCGCCCTCGTCGGATGCCCCGGATTCTCCGGGTTCTGGAGCAAGGAAGGCATTCTTTCCCTTGCATGGGAGCACGAGCGACCGGTGTTTTATGCGCTGCTCGCCGGCGTCGGCATCACCGCACTCTATATGGCACGGCTTTGGGTAACGGTATTCCTGGGCAACCCCAAGACCGAAGCGGTCGGGCATTCCAAGGAAAACAGTTGGGTCATGGTGCTGCCACTGGTTGTGTTGGCCATCTACTCGGTTTTCGCCGGCTGGTTCACGCCACTCTTCCCGAACTCCACCCTCCCGATCCTCGTGGACAGCATCCCGCACGCACCTGAGTCCATGAAAGTGTGGCTGCCGATTCTTTCATTCGGCACGATGGTGGTGGGTCTTGTTCTGGGTGGACTGATCTACAAATCCGGCGGAGAAAAGGACAATCTGGAAACCGGGCTGCCGTTCCTGTATCGCTTCATTCAATCCAAGCTCTGGTTTGACGAAATCTACCTCTTTTATGTGCAGCGTATCCAACAGCCCATTGCCCGCCTGCTTTCCCACATCGACCTCCTCGTGATATCCGGGGTCGGTATGCGCGGAATTGCAGGAGGTGGAGCCGGCCTCATGGGACAGCTTCTCCGGCTGCTCACAACCGGAAATGTCCACCACTACGTCTACTGGTTCGCGGTTGGCATCCTAGCCTGCGTGGCCGTGGTCGCCGGTCTATCCTGAACCAACCGACATTGCCGACTGCCGATCCATCCGAATCCAATGCCAACACTTTAGTGATATGTCCGAACTACTGATTCTTTCGATCACAATTCCGCTTGGGATGGCCCTGCTCATCGCCATTCTTCCACGGAAGATGCCCGAGTGGGCCGCCAAGGCGCTCGCCCTTATCGGATTTGCCCTGCCCGCGTTGTTTTCAATACGGGTGTTCCTGGCCTACTTCAAGGAAGGCGATGGTGGCTTTCTCTACCAGCGGGTCATTCCCACGGGCCTCGACCAAAGCCTGGGCATTTCCCTCCGGATCGGAGTCAACGGCATATCGGTCGTCCTGTTGCTGCTCGCCGCGATTGTGGGTCTTGCGGCAGGATGGGCAGCGATCGTATCCAAAGCCGAACGCAAGCGGACCTATCTCGTTCTCCTCCTCATCATGGTGAGCGGACTGCTCGGGATCTTCTCCACCTACGATATCTTTTACCTGTATTTCTTCCACGAAGTCGCGCTCATTCCCTCCTTCATCATGATCGCCATCTGGGGCGGGCCCAACCGCCGTCCAGCGGCAATGGAGATGACCATCTACCTGACCCTCGGGGCAATGGTATCCCTCGCTGGCCTGATCGGAATATACGTGGGCAGCGGACTCGGATCCTTCGACCTGATCAGTCTTTCCGAACACCTTGCCAGCAACCCGATCGCCACGACGCTCGGACAATCCCTCTTCGGGCTCCTCCTGTTCGGTCTTGGTATTCTGGTTTCCCTTTTCCCATTCCACAGCTGGGCGCCCCGTGGCTACACGGCAGCGCCGACTTCGGTCGCCATGCTCCATGCCGGTGTACTCAAAAAGTTCGGGCTCTACACACTCATACAGGTCGGACTCCCGCTTCTCGGCAGTGCGGCCTTCCGTTGGACCGATACCCTGACCGTGCTCGCGTTGGGGAACATCATCATCATCGGGCTGATCACCATGGCGCAGCGGGATCTCAAGCAGATGATATCCTACGCATCGGTCATGCACATGGGTTACATTTTCCTCGGCATCGCAACAGTCAGCATGCTGGGTGCCGGAGGCGCGGTCTTCCTCATGTTGGCGCACGGACTCTCGGTCGCCGCACTTTTCCATCTTGCCACAGCGGTTCAACACCGGTGCCGCACCTTCAACCTCGATGAAATGGGCGGACTCGGCAAGGAAGCTCCCGTTCTTTGCGGGCTCTTCATGACTGCGATGCTCGCAAGCGTCGGGCTTCCGGGATTTGCAAACTTCTGGGGTGAATTCACGGTCTTCGCCAGTATCTGGCAATGGAAGCCCCTGATTCTCGTGCTGGCACTCACCGGCATCGTGATCTCCGCGATCTACGGACTCCGCGCCGTTTCCAGGACTTTCTTCGGGCAACCCACTGAGGCCTTCCGCGAGATCCGGACCCGCCATCTGGTAAGCGACATCGGATGGGCGGAGCGTATCCCGGCGGTCATTCTGCTCATTGCCTTGCTGATATTCGGATTAATCCCCCATTGGGCCGGAAATCCCGTCGAAAAAGCGGTCGCCGGAATCTGGCAAAAACAAAGCGACCTGAACATCACTGGTCAACGTCTGGATGTGCGTGACGCCGGATCCCTCATCGCGCCCGACGACACAATCGAATCAGAACCCCAACCCTGACCCACGCCAACCTACCGAATCCCTTTGGTCAACATGGACACACAATTGCTCAAATCTCTGGCCGACACTCAGGAGTGGATGCTTCTGGGACCTGAAATCGCTCTCGCAGCCGGAGCACTTGCCCTGCTGCTGGTCGAGGCATTCCTACCCGCCCGCCTACGCGTCTGGACCTTCCGGCTGGGCCTGATCCTCAACCTCGGGGTGCTCGCATGGGTGTTTAAATCCTCGCAATACACCCCGTGCCCGGTCAACAGCACCATCGAAGCGCATACCGCGTTTGGCGGTCTGATCGGAACCTCTCTCTTTGCCAACCAATTCCGCGTGATCTTTCTTCTCGGGAACACGCTGTTCTTCTGGGTCGCCTCGAACTACCTCCGCAACCGCAAACTCCCCGCCTCCGAGCTCTCGATCCTCTCCACTTTGGTGACGGCCGCCATGATGCTGCTTGTGCACAGTCAGCATTTTGCCACCCTTTTCGTCGCGCTGGAAACCGTCACAATCGGGCTCTACGCGATGGTCAGCTACGCCCGCCTGAGCCGCTTCTCCCTCGAGGCCGGCATCAAGTATCTGATCCTCGGAGGCACCAGCACCGCCGTGCTCCTCTTCGGGATTGGGCTGCTTTACGGAGCGGGTGGAAACTCCGCCTTCAACGGCTCTGTATCTGATCCGCTCCAATTCTCCCAGCTGTCGGCATTCCTTGACCTCAATCAGGGAAATGCCATCGCCCGCCTCGGGGTGCTCATGGTGTTGGCCTCTGTTGCTTTCAAAATCGGGCTGGTTCCCTTCCAGATTTGGATCCCCGACGTCTATCAGGGCGCACCGACACCGGTTACCGCCTTCCTCGCAGTCAGCTCCAAAGCTGCCGGCCTTGGCGTGCTGCTCATCCTCGTCAAAACATCTGGTCCGTTTGAACCCATGCGCGGCTTTCTCACCCCCATCCTGACAGTCGTGACGCTGATCACCCTCGTTTATGGGAACCTTGTCGCCCTCGCTTACACTAACGTCAAACGCCTCCTTGGTATGTCAGGCGTCTCCCATGCCGGCTTCCTCATGATCGGGGTGCTGGTGCTCATGTCAGAAGAAGGCGTCATGTGGATTTCCGGAGCC
>JAFGAQ010000192.1 GCA_016933595.1 Opitutales bacterium
GTATTATTCATGGGTATTGGGATAGGTTGGTATTGAATTCGTCAGGACGAAATAAAGTGCTCTTCTCATCAATAAACGGTGGATCAAGCGTCCACGCAAATCCCTTCCAGTCGAGGAAAAGAGTGAGATAATTGGGAGGGAAACACGAATTCAAACTACACCGCTTCGGACAAATGGCAACCTCTATTGCCATTTTCATGCGTACAGACTACCGCCCCAACCCCCAAACGGATTCAATCAACCACAAAACAAAGGCCGTGCCTCCTCTTGGGAAACACGGCCTCACAAATCTCACCCCAATCTTAATCAGGAAACCGTGGCTGCAGTTTCTCTGCGGAACACCCGCTTGGCAGCGGCGACTGCGTAGTCACGATTGAGTTGAGCGATCATGTCCAACTTGATTCCCTTGGGACAAACGGCCTCACACTCACCGAAATTCGTGCAGTTTCCGAAACCTGCGGCGTCCATTGCCTCGACCATCGCGAGCGTGCGCCTGTCCTTTTCAGCCTTGCCCTGGGGCAAGCTATTGAGCTGGGCAACCTTAGCGGCAGTGAACAGCATGGCAGACGCGTTCTTACAAGCAGCCACGCAAGCGCCACAACCGATACACGCGGCCGCATCCATCGCCCACTCTGCAACGTCTTTGGAAACGGGGATCGAGTTGGCATCGGGCACAGCACCCGTATTCACGGATATGTATCCACCCGCCTGCTGAATGATGTCCAAAGCCGTGCGATCGACGACAAGGTCACGGATAACCGGCAACGGTTTAGCCCTCCACGGTTCAATCGTAATGGTTTGGCCATCCTTGAAATGCCGCATGTGCAACTGACAAACCGTATTCAGCTTTTCCTTGCCGTGCGGAATCCCGTTGATAACCAGTGAGCACATGCCACAAATCCCTTCGCGGCAATCGTGGTCAAAAGCAACCGGATCCACATTCTGCTCAACCAACTGTTCGTTGAGGATGTCGAGCATTTCCAAAAACGAGGTATCAGGCGAGATGTCCTTGATGTCATAGGCAACGAGCTTGCCTTCAGACTCCTTGTTCTTCTGCCTCCAGACTTTAAGTGTCAGATTCATGGTTATCGAAACAAATTCGTTGTTCAGGATTACTTGTAGGAGCGCACCGCAAGCTTGCAGTATTCAAACTCGAGGTTCTCGACGTGTTTAACCGGAGCCTTGCCCTGTCCCTGATATTCCCATACGGAGACATTGCAGAATTGCTCGTCGTCGCGTTTGGCTTCCCCATCCGGAGTCTGGCTCTCAACGCGGAAATGACCGCCGCAGGATTCCTTGCGATCAAGAGCATCGCGGCAAAGCAATTCACCAAACTCGAGGAAGTCCGCGACACGCCCGGCACGTTCCAGTTCCTGATTCAACTCAGCCCCGACTCCCGTAACGTTAACGTTCTTCCAGAACTCTTCACGCAACTGCGGAATCAAAGCGATTGCTTTCTTGAGGCCCTCCTCATTGCGCGCCATACCGGCGTATTCCCACATGATGTGACCCAAGTCCTTGTGGAAGCTGCGGGCGCTCCGTTTACCCTTCACCGAAAGGAGACGTTCCGTGCGGTCCTTGACCGACTTTTCGGCCTCCTCAAAGGCCTTCATGTCGGTCTTGGCTTTGCCCGCATTGGCCAATCCCAAATCACCGGCGAGGTAATCGCCAAGGGTGTAAGGAATCACGAAATACCCATCGGCCAGACCCTGCATAAGCGCTGAGGCGCCCAAACGGTTGGCTCCATGATCCGAGAAATTGCATTCCCCGAGGGCGAAACATCCGGGGATTGTGGTCATCAGCTTGTAGTCGACCCAAAGACCGCCCATCGTATAGTGAAGCGCCGGATAAATCTGCATCGGAGTCCCGTATGCGTTGTCTCCGGTGATGCATTCATACATGTCGAACAAATTCCCGTAACGCTCCGCGATCTTGGCTTTTCCGAGACGGTTGATCGAATCAGAGAAGTCCAGAAACACCCCGTTCCCACCTTCGTTGCTCGCGATACCGCGGCCATCATCGCAAGCTTCCTTTGCAGAACGGCTCGAAATGTCGCGCGGGGCAAGGTTTCCGAAGCTCGGGTATTTACGTTCCAAATAGTAATCGCGATCGGTCTCTGCCACATCTGCGGGATTCATTTGTCCCTTGCGGATCTTTTCGGCGACTTCCTTCGACTTGGGCACCCAAACGCGACCGTCGTTACGAAGCGACTCGCTCATCAGGGTGAGCTTGCTCTGCTGATCACCGTGCTGAGGGATACACGTCGGATGGATCTGAGTGTAACAAGGATTTGCGAAGCCGGCTCCACGGAGGTATGTCCGATAAGCAGCAGTCACGTTGCACCCGGCCGCATTTGTCGAAAGGAAGTAAGCATTGGAATACCCGCCGGTTCCGAGCAGCACCGCATCCGCAGCCCAACGCTCGATCGCTCCGGTAACCATATTGCGCGTGATGATCCCAACGGCACGTCCTTCTTCCACCACCAGATCGAGCATCTCATGGCGGTTGTACATTTTGACGGTTCCGGCCGCGATCTGCCGGTTGAGTGCGCTATAAGCACCCAACAGCAACTGCTGACCGGTTTGGCCTCTCGCATAAAAAGTCCGGCTCACCTGCGCACCCCCGAAGGAACGGTTGTCCAGCAGTCCGCCATATTCACGGGCGAAAGGAACCCCCTGCGCCACACACTGGTCGATGATAGCGTTTGATACTTCGGCAAGACGGTGAACATTCGCTTCACGGGCGCGGAAATCGCCCCCCTTCACCGTGTCGAAAAACAAACGGTGGACGCTGTCGCCATCGTTCTTGTAATTCTTGGCTGCATTGATACCTCCCTGCGCCGCGATACTGTGCGCCCGCCGCGGACTATCCTGATAACAGAAGCAGCTGACGTTATAGCCCAACTCACCGAGAGATGCGGCCGCACTTGCCCCGGCAAGCCCGGACCCGACCATGATGATGTTGTATTTACGGCGGTTGGCGGGATTCACCAGCTTAGCCGAGAATTTGTAGTTGTCCCACTTTTCGGAAATGTTTCCGGCGGGAATCTTCGCGTTTAAAGTAATCATAGAGTCGTCGCTTTTAGATTCTTTTGATTAGCCGGAGTTCAACCTCCGATGAGAATGCCCTGAACCTTTACCAACCCGAACAACACTCCGGCCGGAATCGAGGCGTATCCGAGAAACACCACCCAACCGTAGGCGGCAGCCACCAAATCCAGAACCTTTCGTATCCCCGAGTTCCGCAAACCAAGGCTCTGAAACAGACTGCTGACACCGTGGGAAAGGTGCTGACTCAGCAGAAACACCGCCAGAACATAGAATGCCGAAATCCACCAGACCTGAAAACCGGCGATGATCATCGTGTGGACATCGTGCCCTATCTTATCCTCTCCGGTGGCGGTCTTCAAAGCCGCACCACCTTGGCTTTCGGGCTTCTTAAGCACGATCTCCGCATGATATACATCACCGTTCGACAGCTTGATCGCCTCGCCATACTCATGACCCGGAACATTCCGGACCGTGAAATGCGCGATATGAAATATGATGAAAAGGAATAGGATCACTCCCGACACCCGCATGGTCCTCGATGCATAGCTGGCCTTGACCGTTGCCTTCACCTTATAATCGTGCGGACGGGCCTTCATGTTCTCGAGCGTCAACACCACAGAAACCCAGATGTGAACCACCACAGTGGTCAACATGACCAGACGGACCACCCAAAGCAATCCGTAGGGCAGATGCTGCAGCTTGTATGCATAAGCATTGATGTAGTAAGGGTCCAGAAACACCTGAAGATTCCCGGCCATGTGTCCCAGAACGAACAAGGCCAGAACCGCTCCGGAAGCGGCCATCAGGAATTTTTTCCCCAGAGAGGAGCTGAACAGTGCAATGAGTGGATTCATGAATCGCTTTTGTTGGCTGTATTAGCTGTGAAAATGGGCATGTTGGTTTTAATCGGGGCTATTTCAATGCATTCCGGCTGATCAACCCTACTATAAGTCATTCTTATATCCCCACCCGACGGAACTGATGCAAGCCCAAAAAGTCAAGGGTCCCTCAATTCGACCTCTTATCACCTGTCGACACCCTTGCAATGCACCCGGAAATCCATGGGTTACGCTTGCAACAGCCGATTATGCGCTTGTTTTCTGCTCACTCCCTGTGGTTAATGAGCGTTTGACTCCATTCCGGTTTCAACACACACAAAGCTGTCATCCACATAGACACCGACTATCATGAAGGAAAACCCGGTCCACAAGAAGCAAGGCGCTGTGGCGTTTGATGAAGCCCGCAAGCTTCAACTCCTGAAGCTGATGCTCGAGAGCAGGCTTGGAGACGAGCGGGAAAAGAGCATGATCCGGCAGGGAAAAGGCTGGTTTCAAATCTCGAGCGCGGGACATGAAGCCCTTTCGGCGCTTGGTCTATTCCTCACCGACGAAGACTACACGGCACCCTACTATCGGGACCGGGCGTTTATGTTGACCCGCGGGATATCCACGTTCGACATCGCCCTGAATTTCCTCGCCAAACGCAGTTCATCCAGCGGAGGGCGCCAGCTTCCCGGGCACTACAGTTCGCGCAGCAAGAAAGTCTGGACCCATGCCTCACCGGTTGGGGCTCATCTCCTGCCCGCATGCGGAATCGCCTGGGGACTCAAACTCGACAAGCACCCGGGCATCGTAGTGGCATCACTCGGCGAAGCAGCCGCGCGGCAAGGGGATTTCTTCGAAGCAATCTGTTTCGCAAAGGAAAAACAGCTTCCGATCCTTTTTGTTGTTGAGGACAACAAACTCGGCATCAGCACCCAAAACCGCAAGACCAACCCGTATGTTATGGGCGCGGTGAACACGAGCGATTGGACAGTTGTGGATGGCTCCGATGTGGAAGCCGTCTTCAACGCATCAGCGAAATGCGTCCAAAAGCTCCGGCAGGGGAAAGGGCCTGCCTTTCTGTGGCTCGACGTTGAACGCATCGAAAGCCACTCGATCGCGGATGACCAGCGGCTCTACCGCAGTGAAATGGAACTATCCGGTCTTCCGAAGCGCGACCCACTTCCGCTCTTCAAAGACAGACTGATTTCCGAAAACCTCATCACCGAAGCGGACTACGCGGCATTGGAGCTCGAGATCAAAGAATATGTCCGCGGCGAGTATGCGAAGGCGGATCTTGAACCGGACCCGACCCCCGAAGACACCACGTTGCATTTGTTCGGAGAGGCAACCGCCCCCGCCGTCCCGCCTGTCGAACTCGGGGCGAAATCCCGCATGGTAGAAGCGATCAACCTCACCCTGAAAGCCGCCATTGGCAATGATCCCGATTGCCTTGTTTACGGGCAGGATGTGGAAGACCCCAAAGGTGGCGTTTTCAAGCTGACTGCTGGACTCTCCAAGGAGTTTCCCAAGAATGTTTTCAACGCACCCGTCGCTGAATCCACCATCGTCGGTCTCGCATGTGGACTCGCCGCCTACGGCAAAAAGCCCATATTCGAGATCCAATTCATCGACTTCATCACCCCTGCATGGAATCAGCTCGTCAGCAACCTGGCCACCACCCGCTGGAGGAGCTTCGGCGACTGGGATTGCCCGGTAGTGATCTATGCGCCCTGCGGAGCCTACCTTCCCGGTGGCGCGATCTGGCACAGCCAGAGTAACGAATCCCAGTTTGCCTCCATACCGGGATTGCAGGTTGTCATGCCATCGACCCCGTCGGACTGCGCCAGCCTGATGTGGACGGCCATCCAATCCCGCGATCCGGTGCTGGTCCTCATCCCCAAGCACCTCATGTGGCTGGAGCAGCCTGTCGGACCGTTGCAGGCACTGCCTCTCGGAAAATCCAGAACCATCCGCACCGGAAACGACCTCACCCTCGTGAGCTGGGGAAACTGTCTGGAGCTTGTGCAGAAATGCCTGGACGAAAGGCCAGCCGCATCTGTCGAATTGATCGACCTTCGATCCATCATGCCGTGGGATTCCGAAACCATCCGCGCGTCCGTCGCGGCGACCGGCCGCCTCTTGGTCGTGCAGGAAGATGTCCCCAATTGCAGCGTAGGACAGATGATCATCAGCGAGCTGATGCAGGACCCAACCATCTGGGCCGCCCTGAAATCGCCACCGGCAGTCGTTGCGCGGGAAAATGTTCAAATTGGCCTCAACCCGGTCTACGAATACGCCGCGCTTCCAGACATCCGTCGTATCGGCCAAGCCATTGATCTACAGCTGGCGACCACGCAACCCACCGCATCGCTCCAGCCACTGAATGCGCTGGCCTATTCAGCCCAGACCATTGCCACACCTGTTCCGGAAACGGTGCCCAGCGCAGCACCCGCTGTCTTCAAGATTCAGGTTCCCATACTTGGTGAGGGCATCCACAGCGCCCGCATCATCTCGCTTTTGAAAAAACCCGGTGATCCCGTCGTGTGCGATGATGCCCTCTGCGAGCTCGAAACCGACAAAGCTGTCTTCCCGGTCGAATCCCCAAAGAACGGCACCTTGGTTTCGTGGTTCGTCAAACCAGACGATGAAGTCACCGTCGGGCAGGAAATCGCCGAAGTCCGTCTACCGGCGGCACCTCCCGCGGCACCGGCGGTAGCAGCCGCCCCCATCGCGGTAAGAACTCCGCAAGGCCCCGCCGAATTGCCGCCCGAGAGCTCACTTGTCACCGCTCCCCGCAAGCTTCTGTCTAACCTCATCACCCGGGTATTCCACTCCGAAGGTGAACGTGAAAAGAAATCCGGTCTCTCCTCGGAGGTCATCCAGCAGATGCAGGGGCTTGTCCCCGCCACGATCACCCTTAAGGCAAAATGGGACGCCATACGTGAAGGCCGGAAACACGCCCAGAATCGCTGGGGATCGAAGGCACCCTCGCCTTCGGCGCTCATAGCATGGCTTACCTTGCAGGCCATGAAAAAGCATGAAATGTTCACCTACACCGTCACCATGGACCGCGTGCAGAAGGATACCGGCAGCTTTGACCTCGGCGTTGCGGTATCGCTTCCCGACGATCAGTTGGCGACCGCAGTGGTGAAAGAAGCCAGCCGCCTGACATGGGAAGAATTCACCACGGATTTTGTCGCCGCGATCCAACGCGTCCGCCGCGGGCAACACGACTCTAAGATCCGCTGTCCGCTGGTCATTTCGACAATGGGTCCCTTCGACGTGCGTTCGGCGGTTCCGGTTGTTGTGCCGCCCGCCATGGCGACTCTCTTTGTGGGAAGCGCCCACTTTGAGCCCGTCAAATCGACCGAACTGAAGGTTCAGGAAGTGGTCAACCTCACCCTGACCTTTGACCACCGGTGGATCAACGGGGTCGGCTCGGCCTCGTTCATGGCAGACGTGCGTAAAAACATCGAGACCTTCAAGCTCCCGGATTGAGGAACCCGCGCCCATCCGAGCGCTCCTGTTTTCAGTTGACGCATCTGACTGAAGCCACGACCATTGTGGCATGGGATTGGCGCGTCACTACAAAGGGTATCATCTCGGCAAGTCGTATTTCTCTTATCAGACCCGGATCAGGACACTGGCGCAACAGCGCGGGTTCGCGGTCAACACGCTCCATCCGGCCCCCGGTGAGCCACTGACCATTCTCACCCGACGCAGTCCCAAAGATGTGCCTTCGGTCTACCTTTCGGCAGGCATCCATGGTAACGAGCCGTCTGGAGTGTTCGCGATCCATGACCTCCTACTGGAAGGGGCTCTGGATGAAGCCTTTCACTGGACGATCCTGCCCTGCATCAATGTCGCGGGCATCCTGGCCGGAACAAGGGAACACCCGTCCGGAATCGACCTCAACCGCGATTTCCGGGAACCCGCGAGCCCGATCATACGGGCGCTGTGCGATTGCATCGATTCAGCGATGGAGCCCTTCGACATGGCGATGCACCTGCACGAGGATTGGGAACCCGGTGGTTTCTATCTCTACGAGCTCGATAGCCGCCCGGATGCAAAATCCATAGGCCAAGCTGTGATCGAAGAGGTTGGGAAAAACCATCCCATCGCGGAGGCAGCCGAAATTGACGGGCATTCTGCCGAAAACGGGCTTATCCGCCCGGTCGTCGATCCCCAGACAATGAAGGACGGATGGCCGGAAGCGATCTATCTCACACAGGGACGTTGCAAGATCAACCTCACATTTGAAACACCATCAAGGATGCCCATAAGCGAACGTATTCATATGCAGTCCTGCGCGGTGAAGGCTGCCCTGCATGCGTTGCGCACCGCTTAGGTCCAATCCTTACAGCAGGATATTCCGCTTCCCGGTAACGCCCACAAGATCCTTCACCGGCATACCACCCTTCTCGATCATAAGGTTCTCAACCTGCTCACAGCGGATCGACAACTCAGCCGTCCGTTCAAAACTCCGGACTGCTCCAGCCGCAAGATTTCCCGAAAACAGAATCGAATCGTCGTCGGTGCGCGACACATGAACATAGACCGGGGCAATCGCGGTGATGGTGATGATATTGTCCGGCAAATCCTGAACCCTCGCCCCGGTATCATTTGCCACAGGGTTGCCAGCGGTATTACCGGTATCTGTAACCGAGCCTTCGGTTCCAAAGAAAAACAAGCGGACCAACAAAATCCCCACAAAAAGAATCGCTAGCGCACCACCGGCGACCATCGGAACCACCCATGGGGATCGCCCGTCCTCTCCATCCAATGAACCAAAGCCATCGACGGTGGCAGCACTTCCCTTCCCTTCGGGTTCCTCAACCGCATTGTTCAACGAAAAAGTACCGAGTGCCTCACGGTCCGGATCCCCATCATCCTCTCTCCGATCCTTCATCTGCATGCGGTTGTACGCTTCAGTAATCCGGTCCGGATCCAGTTTGAGATACTTCGAATAGAGCCGCAAGAAGCCCCGCACGTAGACCGTGTCCAGCGGAATATCAAATGAATTGTCTTCCAATTTGGCCAAATACTCGGCGCGGACTTTGGTAGCTTCCGCAGCTTCCTTGATCGAAAAGCCCAAACGGCTTCGTGCATCCTTGAGTTCCTGTCCAATGTTTATCATTCAGATCATGGCATAAGCGATTCTCCCGAAACTGTCTAATGCAAAAACACGCCAGTTCGTGACACATCTCCGTGCGGAATCCGCTTTGTCGGGAAATCCTCGCTTTGAGCATTGCCCACTTGAGCAAAGCTATCATGATAGTATTCTCAAATTGATCGGAATGAGCCAACTACTCCACAAACCAGTAAGACGGATCATGCGGATCCCGTGGATTCTCATGATGGTGGCAAGTCTGTCCGGGTTTTCGCGGATTGCCTCGGCTCTCGAAATCGAGGACACGCTCCAGGCTTTCGGAGATAGCTACAAGGAAATCACTGAGGTTCCGGGCCGCCCATGGATCGAAAAGCAGCACGTCTACGAAAATGCCCGATGGGTGATCACCTGTTCCTTTGTCGGCTCCCGCTGCCTATGGGTTGAATACTACAACAAGGAATCCAACCTGACCGACGAACTGGTCATCGATGAAGTGCGCCGCCTTATGCCCGATCAGGACTGGAAACCCCAAATCCACGGCGTCCGGGTCAGGTGGTGGTTCAACCAAAACGGAGACCGGATCACCCGCCGCTCCACCGGGTTTTCACTTCACACAAACGCCTACATCGAAAACGTGCTTTCCCGCAGGGAGGAATGGGTATTCTGACCGGTTTCCGGCATACCTCCATTATCCTTTGGAGGCCATTCCCTGTGCGTATTGACTTCCTTTAACAATCGAAACACCTCCGAAAAAACCATGCCCATCGAAATCGACGGACACCTTATTTCCGATGCCGAAATCCGGTTCGAAACCGAGCAACTCATCCGCGATCACCGGATCGCCCCCAGTTTACTCGCAAATGATCGCAACAAACTCAGGTTGCAGGATTTGGCGAAAAACAACGTCATCGACACCCATCTCCTTTTTCTGGAAGCCAGGAAACAGAAGCTCTCTCTTTCGCCAGAAGAGGAACCGGATGCTTCCATGGGAGAGGAAGATCGCGCGCTCGTGCACAAACACCGTCTGGTGGCAAAGTTCATGGATCGCATCCGCGATGATATCCGGGAACCCAAGGATCGCCATGTCAAAGGCTACTACAAGGATCACCCCGAAGCTTTCGTGCTGGAAGACAAAATCCGCGTGCAACAAATCGTGAAGACTATCCAGCGCAAAGGCGACAGCGCACGGATCCGTGAAGAGACGGAAAAAATCCGTGCAACAATTCTCAAAGGGAAGACTTTTGACTACATTGCGCGACAAAAGAGCGATACGCCCAACAGCATCGACATGGGCTGGGTGAAAAGGGGTGAAACGCAAAAAGAGCTCGAAGACATCCTGTTTGCACTGAATGAGGGTGAGATCAGCGAGCCTGTTCCGACCCAGCACGGTTGGACACTCTACCGCATTGCAGAAAAACAGCTGCCCCGCACACTTTCACTCGAAGAGGCGGAAGCATCCATCCGGAAGGCAATAAAGGAAGAAGCGTTCTCGGAACGAATCCTCGAGATCACCAAGGCCCGCAGAAAAAAGGCGACCATCCGGGAAACCGCATGATCGCCTCATCCGGATGCCCACGAGGGGCATTCCGCTGTTGTGTCAAATCCTGAAGCCTATTCGGAAACCGTGCGCGCTTCGATGCGCTTGAGGAACGGAACCACAGAGTAGTCACGGCCCAAGAACGCACGGACCGACTCATTCACATCCCGGGAGTTTCCTCTGGAAAAGATTTCCCTACGCAACTGGGCGCCCAGATCCTTGTCGAGGAACCCACCCGGCGAAACCCGGAATGACTCCGCCAGATCCGCCGCGATCACATCTGCCCATGCGTATCCGTAGTATCCGGCATCATAGCCAGCCAGGTGCCCGAAGTTCGCGATCATCGCGGAGCCGGACGGCGGCGCGAAATACACTTCCTTGAATATGTCGTTGGTCATCTCCACCATATTGCGCTGGACGTAAGCCATATTCTGGTGGTGGTGCAGCTCCATGTCGATCAGGCCGAAAGACATCTGGGCACGGTAATCCAGCCCGATCAAAGCATTTTCAGCCATATCCAGTTTATCGATCAAGTCCTGCGGGATCTTCTTGTCGCGGTCCTGCCAATCCCCGGCAAAAAGGTCGAGCACATGCTTGTCGGTCAACCAATACTCAAGCACCTGGGATGGGGTTTCCACAAAATCCTGAGGAACCTGTGTTCCCGCAAACCGGGAATACTTCGCTTCGGTCAGAATGGAATGCATGCAGTGCCCGAACTCGTGGAACAAGGTATTGACCTCATCAAACGAAAGCAGGGACGGGCTCTCTTCTCCCGGAGGAGGAAAATTACAGATCAGTCCAACCGTCGGCCGCTGATAGGTGTCTTCCGACATACGGGCTCCCGGCACAATCGTGAACTGCGCGAAGTGGTTGTATTTCCCTTCGCGAGGGAACATGTCGAGGTAGAACAAACCCAATGGCTGACGGGTCTTGTTGTCGGACACCACATACAGTGCCACATCATCAAACCAGGGATCAGGATTCTCAATCTCCTGAATCTCCAATCCAAACACGATCCCATAAACCTCGAAAAGCCCCTCCAGAGTAGGTTGCAATGGAAAATACCGGCGCATCTCCTCGCGATCGATCGCGAACGCATCCTTGATATACTGGTTTTTATAGTAGCTCAGGTCCCACATGTGAAGCACAGCCGCATCGTCACCCGTCTCCTTGACCTTGAGCAAACGCAGGTGTTCGACATCCTGCTTGAATCGCGGCTCCAATCCCGAAACCATGTCCGTGAGAAACGTCTTCACGCGATTCCCATTGCCGGCCATTCGCTTCTCGGTCTGGTAATCCGCCCATGTCTTGTAACCGAGTTTACGCGCAATGTCGAAACGCAACTGCACCATCTTCGCCAGGATCGGCAGATTTTCATCCTTTGCCTGCTTGAAACGCGCATCCATGAGCCGACGACGCGTCTCAGCCAGTTTGGCGGTCCGCATGACCGTCTGATACTGTGGTGCCACCCCCGGACGGATGTCGTAGGTGCCGTAGTCGTTCATCAAATCCTTTTGCTTCAAAAAGCCCTCCGGCACCCCTTCAAGCTCCTTCAGTGTGAACACAATCACATCATCCGCCTCATTGATGTTACGGCTGAAATCGGTTGTCAGAGCCGCCAACTCCTTATTCATACGCTCCAGCTGCTTGCGATCATCCTCGCTCAGGTCGTAACCCAAACGTTTGTAGTCGAGCATCACATCCTGCATCAGCCGGAGATCCTCACCCTCGAATTTCGGCCGGCGATCGACAAAATTCCGCAGGTTCTCATAGATATCGTAGCGATACGCGAAAGCAATCAACGCATCATCAAACTGCTTCATCGCCTCAGTCGCGGCATCCCGCACGGCTACATCCGGCGAGGTGTTTTTTACCACATTGATCGGCAATGCACGCGCATACGCCTGATGCTCAGCCCGATCCAGCGCGGCGAAGGTGGTTTCAAAGGTCAGATTCTCCAGTTCCAGCCCGGCAATTCCATCACCAGCAGCCTGAAGGCTTTGAATGATCGATGTCATCTCCGCCTCGATCGCCTCCCGGGTGTCTGGAAAAGACGGAGCCGTAAGCTTTACACCGAAGCCTTGCGCCTTTTCCTGAAAGCTCTCCAGAGTCGGCATTTCATACCGGCTCGCATAGGCGGACGACAGCATCAGACCGGCGGCAACCGCCCCGACCGTTTTCAACAGCATGCGTATATTGTGATTCATATTAAATGGATGAATTCGGTTCTTGGAAAGGTCCGGATCCGGACGGATCCGTCAAGCGGCCATTCGACTTTTTGGATGGGAATCATAAATTGAAAGCGTATTCCCTATGGACCCCATTTGCCGGACGAGGTTCAAAATGCCGCAAGCCAGTCCATGTCCTTTCCATCATGGAGAGCATGCGCTTCTCCAACCATGAGTCAATCCACAGCTCCACGAAATCCATGATTCCGACCAATATCCGGGTCATCCACATCATTTGACAAATTTCCGGTTGACACCGCCACCATCATCCTCCACTTATCTGCATTTTCCTTTTATGGCCAACGTCAAATCAGCTATCAAATCCATCCGCAAGACCGAGAAGCTCACTGTCCGGAATAAGGCAGTGCGTTCCGAGCTGAAGACTCTTGTCAAAAGCTTCAGGACAGCCAAGGCGGGAGACAATGCCGAAACTACCAAAGATGCGGCACGCAAGCTTGTATCTGCGATGGACAAAGCCGCCAAGCGCAACATTGTTCATGCCAACGTCGCCAGCCGCCATAAGGCTGCATGCAACGCTTACCTTTGACCGTTTCCGAACCCGGACAAAGCAATTGCCGGGCATAGATTTTCTGAAGTCTCCGTGTGCGCCAATCCGCAACGGAGGCTTTTTTATTTCACCTGAGTCGCAATGGAAGAACACCGCATCGGTATACCCGGCAGCCTCCTCGGATCTGAACAAGGAGTGAGAATTCCCATAGGCCATATCGCGGATGGATTGATTGTGTTGGACAAACCCTTGGGCATCGGATCACGGCCCGACCCGTGGTATCCCGACGTCCCGGATCTTGAGCGCTGCATCAACCTACAGGCGGAACAGGGGAAACCCGAGCTCGCCCACCACCACATCAGCAGCCTCAACGCACTCTGCCCGGTCGAACCCGAGGTTTCGGGCCTCGTGCTCTGTATCACTGACCGCGAAACCGGCATCCATTGGAAAAATATGTGGGGATCCCTGTTTTTCACCAGTCATCACCTCATCCTTTGCGAGCCTGACGCCTCATTCGAACCCCGCACATGCGATCTTCCCATCGCCCGACACTTCAACCTGCGCAAAATGGTTGTCAGCCACACCACCGGCAAGAAGACCCAAACCGTTTTCACTCCGCTCATTCAATCCTCAAAAGCAAGCATCTGGCTCGCCTCCACTTGCTATTCCCGGCTCCACCAAGTCCGGATCCACGCAATGGAAATCGGACTCCGCCTCTTCGGCGATCCCATTTACGCCCCCGAGCCACAGGAGGAAGCCCGGTTTAAGCGTCCCGGCAAACCCACACATCCCGCGAAGATCAAAGAACCGGTGCAACCCACATTGAAATGGCAGCACCTGTATGCCTATACGACTGATCCTACAACGGGCCTTGACCTTAGCCCCTTCCGCGCGCCCCTTTCCAGAGCGCTCTCCCGCATGATCCGCAACCGGCTCGAAATCGAGCCCGACGCCCTTGTCCAATCCGCGGAACAAGCCATCCGGCAGCATCCCGCTTCCTGACTCCGGCGAAGTACCGGCATGCGACAAAGCGAGGTGTCCTCACCTCGAGAACGATCCCTTTCGAATCGTTTGTCTGGGCTGGAGACAGCAAACGCCTGATTTTCGGAAAGAGAATCCAAGTCCCGCTCAGATCACTGCTTTGGCTTTGGGGATGGGCTGGCGTCTTTCGGGATGGGTTTCTTGTTCCCCCATTCCACCCCAAGTTCGTTCAGCAGGCGGATATGCTCGCTCAGCAGCAAGCCTTTGCGCCCTCTGAGCTTTTGCTGACGCAGATATTCCGATGTTTCAGCATACTGGGGCTCATGCTTCGTAAAATGCAGGTGTCCCTTTTCCCTTTTATAGGCAGCGAGTTTTTCGTATTGGGCCATCCAAGCCGGAGTGGGCTGCTCGAATACGGCAAACACAAATCCGGCTTCATTCAAGGCCCGGCGGCGCTCCTCCGAAAGGCGATTCATGCGGTGAAGCTTCCGGATGTGGGCAACAAAATTGACCAGCTTCAATTCATGATAGGATTCGGGCACATTCCCGTGTCCGTGGGTCTCGCGAAAGGCCTTGTAGCGTTCGAGTCCTTGGTCCAAATATGAAAACTCATCCCGCATGAGCCGACACTTGGACACCATTTCAGAACTGTATCCAATGGCTTCGAGCTTTTTGAGCTGAACGGGTGTCAGCAGCCGCGCTTTGTCGTCGTACTGCTGAATATGAAGCCAATCGTAAACGTCCTGCGGCAAGGGGAGTCCGTCGGATGGAAAGGCCGTCAAACCCTTGTTCCTGAGGTAAGTCTGGACATCATGGTATCGATTGAGCCATCCAGGCCGCGCTCGCTTTCTGACATATTTGTCGCGACGGATCGGAAGCGTGAAAATGTCCGGATGAATGCGCAACAGAGCTTCCTCCCGCTCCTTGGAAAGCTTTCCATAGGACAGCTTATGGCGCTGCTTTCCGAGCCAGGTCGCCAGGATCCGCTCCTGGTCTACTCGTTGGTGGAAAAAGAGCTCGCCGGTGCGTGAGAAGTGCTCGCCAAGCATCCGACACAATTCCTCCCACGAGAGGAGCCCTTCATGCATCTGCACGCCGACCCTCCGGGGCCGACCCAAAAAATCGGTGGTCTCAACCGGGGCACGCCATGTCCAATCAAATCCCGCACGTTTGAGAATGATGATCTGCCACGGCTGGAGTCTTCTCCTCTCATATTGGCTTGCCAAGCGCGTGAGCCATTTGCGCAATCTCTCATCTTTCACATCTCGAGCCGAAAACCGCACCACTCTCTCCCCGAGCTCATCCTTGATGCGTTCACAATTCCCCATGAATGTCTCGAGGGTCTTGGAATTCAATAGACTGGGAGAAAAGACCAGCCCTTCGGTCAGTCCGTACCGATCGTTCTCCGGGTTGAAAGGAACCGGAGCCTCTCGGGCAACCCGGGAAGACGAGTACCGCCACGTCCAATCGAACCCCGCACGATTGAGGATATGCACCTGCCACGGGCGAAGACGGGACTGATCATTACGGATTGCCAGACGGGTAATCCAACCACGCAGTTTGAGATCTTTAACGTCCCTCGCCGAAAACCGCTCCACTCCCGCTCCGAGCCAATCCTTGATACGCTCAATATTGGACATGAAATCTATGAAGCGTTTGGACGCCATCAGGTTTGCGGTAACATTCAATCCTTCCTTTAGCCCATAACGGTCGTCTAACAAACCGGACAACATAGATGGTTCATGGGACGCATGCGCTTCGGAAGCCACCGCAGACGCACGTTTCGGGGACACGGGACGGGACCTGCGGGCATCGCCGACATAGGCCTCGACCTCCTTGCGGTGTTCCTCATTGAGTGCGACCGGGCCACTCGGCTGAAGATTCACGTTTTTCTTCTTTGGAGGACGTGCCAACTTGCCTTTCCGACTCTTCTTATTCTTGCCCATAGGAGTTTTGAATCCACACAATGACACACAATACCCCGGGATTCAACGATAGACTCAACCGACACCCATGCTCAAATTCGCGAAATTTGTGCTTTACCCCGCATACCGATTCCGTTTTCATCCAACCTTTTCGCTAATCAGTTTCAATACATTCTAGACAACATGGGCAATCTGAAGAAGAAGAGGCGTCTCAAAATGAATCAGCACAAGCGCCGCAAGCGCATGCGTGCAAACCGCCATAAGAAACGCTAGTTTTTGCTGTTGGCGCTGAATAACCTCCGGGGATAATTGATCCGGAGGTTGAATAGCGCACAGATGCGATGCAACCCGTCCACAAAGAGTCCCTTCCTGATGCTCGCGGGTATTTCGGTCCTTTCGGGGGTCGTTACGTACCCGAGACGCTCATGACGGCGATTCTCGACCTGACGAAGGTCTACACGGAAGCCAAAGCGGATCCGGAGTTTCAGGAAGCATTCCGGAAAAACCTCACTGAGTTCGCTGGACGGCCTACCATGTTAACCCATGCGGCTTCGCTCTCCCGCAAAATCGGGGGCGCTCGCATTTATCTGAAACGGGAAGACCTGCTGCACACCGGAGCGCATAAGATCAACAACGCTATCGGCCAGACCCTTCTCGCCAAACGGATGGGAAAGCACCGCATCATTGCGGAAACCGGAGCAGGCCAACACGGGGTTGCTACGGCAACTGCATGTGCCCGCGAGGGGCTTGAGTGCATCGTCTACATGGGCGAGGAGGATATGCGACGGCAGGAACCCAATGTCTACCGCATGCGACTGTGCGGCGCAGAGGTGCGCCCAGTAACTTCCGGCCAAAAAACGCTCAAGGACGCGGTCAACGAGGCGATGCGCGACTGGGTGGCAAACTCGAGAACCACGCACTATCTTTTGGGATCTGCCCTCGGCTGCCATCCCTTTCCAATGATGGTAAGGGATTTCCAAAAGGTCATCGGAGAGGAAACACGCCGCCAGATTCTCGAAGCCGAGGGTCGGTTGCCAGACGAAATCGTCGCCTGCGTTGGCGGAGGAAGTAACTCAATCGGAATCTTCTATGAGTTCCTCCAGGAACCATCCGTGAAGCTCACAGGAGTGGAAGCCGGGGGCCGGGCAATCGAGCCGGGACAACATGCCGCCCGCTTCGCCGGTGGTCGGTTGGGAGTCCTCCAAGGCTGCCGCACTCTGGTCCTCCAAAACCCGGATGGTCAGATTGAACTCACCCACTCTGTTTCCGCTGGGCTTGACTATGCAGCCGTCGGTCCGGAGCACGCCTACTACCAGAGCATCGGACGTATTCAATACGGATACGCAACCGATAGTGAAGCTCTGAATGCCTTCCGGATGCTTGCATCGACCGAAGGGATCATTCCCGCACTCGAGTCTTCTCATGCTTTGGCATATGCTATCAAGCGTGCAGCCGAGCTGACTCCGGATGCTCTGTTATGTGTCAACCTTAGCGGACGCGGAGACAAGGACGTGCAGGAAGCAGCCCGGGTGATGGCATTGTAGGTCGCTTGCTGTAGTTCACTCTTTTCCTGCCAACCCGCATCGGCTTTTCGCGACTACGCGGACCACACAGCTACAGCCCCGAGCAGGCAGTAGATCCCTCCGGACAATACCCGCTCGAATCTGCGCCAGGACTTTCCATCAAGGGCAGCGCCTACCCATCCCGATACGAGAGCCCACGTAGAATCTCCGACCAACGCCATCAAAACAAAGATGAAGCCAAGGCTCACAAAAGGCCACCGCAGATGAACCATTGATTGGTCCACAAACTGGGGAAGAAATGCCAGAAAAAAGACAATCGTCTTCGGGTTCAGCATCCCCACGACCCAGCCCTGGACAAATACACGGATTGCCGCTGAGCGCTGCCCCCCCGCCTGCTGCGTAGCTTCGCATGGCTTACGCATCCAGCGTTGTATTCCAAGCATCACAAGAT
Organism: Opitutales bacterium; assembly: GCA_016933595.1. Classification (GTDB taxonomy): domain Bacteria; phylum Verrucomicrobiota; class Verrucomicrobiia; order Opitutales; family JAFGAQ01; genus JAFGAQ01. Next base: position 18,138 of record JAFGAQ010000192.1, read on the forward strand.
AGCCAGCCCCTCCAAATTGGATCATCCGGAACACTTGTGGAGATGACACCACCAGCATCGACAAACCCAACCCTGCGATCAGCGCATGGATAAGGTTCGCCAACCCAACTCCCCATGCCGATACGATTCCATTCCTCCAACCTTCGGAGACTCCACGGGTCACAATGTATAACACCGCTGGCCCGGGCGTAAGGATCAACAATCCCGACGCCACAATAAACCACCCCCAATTGACACCCTCCATCATGAAGTAAAATACCAGTCTTCAGCGCCCCAGAAACACATGAGACCAGCGATCGGGATCAAAACCCACCAATGCAACACCATCGGAACCCACTACAAACGGGCGCTTCACCAAGTTTCCATTGCCGCGCAACAAGTCAAATGCGGCAGCGGAGGACATCGAAGTCAATCGATCTTTCAACCCGGCGGTCCGGTAATCCTGACTGGATGTGTTGAACAACCTCCGTATCTCGCCTCCGTAAACCGCCAGCATCTTGGCTAACTCAGCTTCAGTTGGCGGATTCTCGCGGATCGCCTTCAATTCGAAGGCTAATCTGTGTTCTGCCAACCACTTCAATGCCTTCCGGCAAGTCGAGCACTTTTCATAGCAATATACCCTGAGCATGTATTCATCCTCAGTCAACAATGGCCATTGGCAAGCAATACCATTCTTTACAATGGGAAATATAAGAAAGTATTTCTAAGAAAGTACTGAGGTCCCAACAAACTCCACATCCAACCCAGCGACAGCCTAATGGGTATGGAATCGGATTACACCGAATCCCCAATTCATGGGACCGGAATCAGCAGCTTTTGACTCTTCGACACATCATGGACAAAACAGAATGCCAAAAGTGAAATCGCCCTGCAAAGACGCAATAATCGAGGCAATAAGGACGTTCCACATCCCCAATCCACACACTTGCCAGGCAACTCCAAGTCCATAATCGACATCCATATTACCCGAACACATCGACTTTCAGATCCCGGACAACCTGCAGTCCACCCCAGTCTGCGCCCTTCATGGA
>JAFGAQ010000193.1 GCA_016933595.1 Opitutales bacterium
CTGCCGCCGACGAGTTGTGGGCTTTGGATTGAATCCTGATGGTTTTTTCGGGATGGATGACCGCGATAATTGTTCGATTGAGGCGGCTTGGGGATACACATTCAAGAATAGTGCTTGATTTGGAATCCGCGAGGCTTTAGGGGAAAGCACGGATGACCCGAAAAGGTTGATCCAACTGACAGCATCTAATCTAAAACAGAAAAGGAATCGCACATGGCGACTAAAATCGGTATTAACGGGTTCGGCCGCATCGGCCGTCTTGTTTTCAGGGCAATCGCAGACCAGGGTCTGCTCGGAAAAGAAATTGAGGTTGTTGCAATCAACGACTTGGTTCCCGCCGACAATTTGGCCTACCTGCTCAAATACGATTCCATCCAGGGTCGTTTCAATGGCACGGTGGAAAGCTGCAAGGAAACGCCGGCTTCGGAAGAAGACGATATGCTTATCGTCAACGGCCAGAAGATCAAGTGCCTTGCCGTAAGGGAAGGCCCCAAGGCTCTTCCTTGGAAGGATTTGGGCGTTGAGATCGTGATCGAATCCACCGGGCTGTTCACGGAAGACGTGAAGGCACAGGGGCACATCGATGCCGGAGCAAAGCGCGTGATCATTTCCGCACCGGCCAAGGGTAATGTAAAGACTGTGGTGATGGGTGTGAATGACGACACCTTGACTGCATCGGACGTGTTGATCTCCAACGCATCCTGCACCACCAATTGTTTGGCTCCGATCACCAAGGTGGTTCTGGACAACTTCGGTATCGTTGAAGGTTTGATGACCACGATCCACAGCTACACTTCAACCCAGAAGACGGTTGACGGACCTTCCCGCAAGGACTGGAAGGGCGGACGTACCGCAGCGATCAACATCATCCCCTCCACAACGGGTGCCGCAAAGGCTGTGGGTCTGGTGTTGCCTCAGGTTAAGGGCAAGCTCACCGGTATGGCCTTCCGTGTGCCGACCCCGACAGTTTCGGTTGTCGACCTCACCGTGAAGACCGTAAAGCCTACTTCTTACGAAGAGATCTGCCAGAAGATGAAGGAAGCCTCCGAAGGCGAACTCAAGGGGATTTTGGAATACACCACTGACCAAGTGGTTTCCTCCGACTTCATCCATTGCTCGGCATCCTCGATCTTCGACGCCGGATCCGGTATCGGCCTGAACGACACGTTCTTCAAGCTGGTTTCCTGGTATGACAACGAATGGGGCTACAGCAACCGTTGCGTGGATCTGCTCAAGAAGCTGATCACCCTCTGATTGTAATTTCACCATTGATCGATTAAGGCGAGTTACCCATACTCGCCTTAATTTTTTGTATTTTCAGTCACCTAATCGAACACACACCTATATGAGCAAGGTTAAGACAATCCGCGATGTGAACCTCAAGGGGAAGCGTGCCTTCGTGCGCGTGGACTTTAACGTGCCAGTGGATCCAGATGGCAAGATCACCGATGATACCCGCATTCAGGGTGCGTTGCCGACCATCCGGCATCTGGTGGAGCAGGGAGCGAAAGTGGTGCTCGCCAGCCATCTCGGGCGCCCCAAGGCAACCAAGAATCTGGAATTCACGCTGAAACCGGTGGCAGAGGCTCTCGCCAAACTCTTGGGGCAGCCGGTTCAGTTCCTGCCGGATTGCATCGGAGCTGAAGTGGAAGCGGCCGTTGCCGCAATGGCTCCGGGATCAGTGGTTCTGCTCGAAAATGTCCGTTTCTATGCGGGTGAGGAAAAGAACGATCCTGAATTTGCAAAGGCGCTCGCGAAGCTTGCGGATGTGTTTGTAAATGATGCCTTTGGCACCGCGCACCGCGCCCATGCTTCCACAGCTGGTATCGCCGATTTCGTTCCGGTTAGTGTGGCCGGTTTCCTGATCGAGAAGGAACTGGAATACCTTGGAGACAAGACAGCGAACCCGGAAAAGCCCTTCACCGTTATTCTCGGGGGCGCCAAGGTCAGTGACAAGATCACGGTGATCGATACCCTGCTCGAAAAGTGCGACACGATGTTGATCGGCGGCGCGATGGCATACACCTTTTCTCTCGCAAAGGGATCCAAGATCGGGAGCAGTCTGAGTGAGCCAGATAAGGTTGAAACCGCCCGCAGCGCGCTTGCCAAGGCGGAGAAGCTCGGGGTGAAGCTGGTTCTGCCGATCGATCACCTTGCATCCGACAAGATTGACTTCGCCGGAAAGGCTTTGGGGGCTACCAAGGTTTTTGAGGGAGACCTCGAAGACGGTTGGTCTGGAGTGGATATCGGACCCAAGTCGGTTGAGCTGTATTCAAAGATTGTCCGCGAGTCGAAGACCGTTCTTTGGAACGGCCCCATGGGGATCTTCGAAATCAAGGATGCTTCGAAAGGAACCTTTGCTGTGGCAAAAGCGATTGCGGACAGTGATGCGATCTCGATCATCGGAGGTGGGGATTCGGTTAAGGCGGTCAAGAAGAGTGGATACTCCGACAAGGTGAGCTTCATGAGCACCGGTGGCGGAGCGAGTCTTGAGTTCCTCGAAGGTAAGGTCCTTCCGGGCGTTGACGTCCTCGACAAAGAAGGCGGTTGCTGTTGCTGCTGCGGATGAGTCACGGTGCCTCCATTTGCAAATCCCGATAATAGAAAGTGAGTTTATGATGAGAAAATACCTGATTGCAGGAAACTGGAAAATGAACAAGAACGCCTCCGAATCGGTGGCACTTGTCAAGGAACTGGTGCAAGCTGCTGGAAAGCAGAGTGACGTGGGCGTGGTGGTATGTCCTCCCTTCACTTCGTTGGCATCTGTGAGCGAGGCGCTTGCCGACTCCACGATCGAAATGGGTGCCCAAAACATGTATTTCGAGAAGTCCGGAGCTTTTACGGGTGAGATTTCTCCAGAGATGCTGCGGCATCTGAGGACCTCCTACGTTATTCTGGGTCACAGCGAACGGCGTGCGATTTTTGGAGAAACCGATGCGTTGATCTCGAAGAAGGTCGTCGCGGCTTTGGCCAACAGCCTCAAACCCATTCTCTGCGTCGGTGAGACCCTCGCTGAACGGGAAGGTGGCAAGACTTTGTCGGTTGTCGAAACCCAGGTCAAGGGTGGTCTACAGGATGTCTCCGCTGACGATGCCGATCGCGTTGTGGTGGCTTACGAGCCGGTTTGGGCGATTGGGACGGGCAAAACCGCGACTCCCGAAATGGCGCAGGAAGTGCACGCTGCGATCCGTGGGATGCTCACCGCACTTTGGGGCGCTGAAGCCGCTCAGAAGGTCCGTATCCTCTATGGTGGTTCCATGAATGCAGCTAATGCCGATGCCCTGCTGGCGCAGACCGATATTGACGGTGGGCTGATCGGCGGTGCTTCGCTTCAGAGTCATTCCTTTGTCCAGATTGTGGAATCGGCTCGCAAGCTTTCCTGATCAGGATTCATATCCAGAGTGGATTTCAGACCTCCGGCATGATCGTCGGAGGTCTTTTTTTTGATCATGTCCCGCTTGTGGTATGTGGTCTGGGTCTTGGCTTTTGCCCCGATGGGTTGTTGATTGCTTTGCGACCTTTTCCGATGCCCTGTTTCATGGAATTTGGGAAAAAGAGTGGGGGATGGGTCTTGCAAATCCGGCGGTTCCTCCAAAATTGATGGCATGGCAAAAATCAAAGTCGCAAACCCGGTTGTTGAATTGGATGGGGATGAGATGACGCGCATCATTTGGCGTTTCATCAAGGATAAGCTCATTCTGCCTTACCTCGATCTGAATATCCGTTATTTCGATCTGGGGATCGAGCATCGGGATGCGACTTCGAATCAGGTGACGGTGGACGCGGCCCACGCGATACGGGAATGCGGGGTCGGAATCAAGTGCGCGACGATTACACCGGACGAAGCGCGGGTCGCCGAGTTCGGGCTGAAAAAGATGTGGAAATCTCCAAACGGGACGATTCGGAATATTCTGGATGGAACGGTGTTCCGCGAGCCCATTGTCGTGAGGAATGTCCCCCGGCTGGTGACGAATTGGAATCAACCGATTTGCATCGGGCGTCATGCCTTCGGGGATCAGTATCGGGCCACCGATTTCGTCACCAAGGGAGCGGGAAAGCTGACGGTTCGTTTTGAGGGTGACGATGGCCGGGTGGAAGAACATGAGGTCTACCGTTTTGAGGGCGACGGGGTCGCGTTGTGCATGTACAACACCGACGCTTCGATCCGGGGGTTTGCCCGATCCTGTTTCAACATGGCGCTGGACAAGGGGTGGCCGCTCTACCTTTCGACCAAGAACACCATCCTCAAACAATACGATGGCCGCTTTAAGGATATTTTTGAAGAAGTGTATCAAGACGAATTCAAGGCAAGGATGGATGCACTTGGCCTGGTCTACGAGCACCGGCTGATCGACGATATGGTGGCATCCGCACTTAAGTGGGATGGCGGTTTCGTATGGGCATGCAAGAACTACGATGGGGATGTTCAGTCCGACACGGTGGCGCAGGGCTTCGGGTCCCTCGGCTTGATGACTTCTGTGCTGGTCACTCCGGATGGTCAGACGATGGAAGCGGAGGCGGCTCATGGGACGGTGACCCGGCACTTCCGCCTGCATCAAAAGGGTAAGAAGACGTCGACCAATCCGATTGCATCGATTTTCGCATGGACCCGGGGATTGGCTTTCCGGGGCAAGCTGGATGGAAACTCTGATCTGATCTCATTCTGCCATACCCTGGAATCGGTTTGCATCGAGACGGTTGAGTCGGGCGTAATGACCAAGGACCTGGCATTGTGCGTTCATGGGGATCAAATGAACGACAGCCATTGGGTGACGACAGAGGATTTCCTCGATGCCTTGGATCGGAACCTCAGCAACCGCCTTTCGGCTTCGCTCTGATTAGAGGTTGTAGCTGACCGATTGTTTGTCATCCACCCGAATCTTCCCGGAGCGGTTCAAGGCGTTCAGGATGGCTTGGATCTCCTCCATGGACGGTTTGCCGTTGAAGATGGACCGGATTGCCGATCCGAGGGTTTTGTTTTTTCGTGGGCGGGATTGCGGTTGGAGTTTTGTCAGCCAATCAATGGTGCGTTGGATGCGGGGGTCTTCCGCTGGAATCACGTCGGAAGGTGGTGCCTCGCGTGTCTCGCGCGGTGCGGGTTTGCTGTGCTTTGCGGTGGCGTCCGCCGAAGCTTTCTCACGTATTCTGGAGGTCCGGTTTTTCGGAGATGGGGCAGCGGATGGAGCGTTTTCCGGCTTGTTTCGCTCCGGATTCGCCCGGATCGCCTTTTGGATGCCCGCGACCGGAATGGCAGAGAAGCTGTCGTAACGGTTGGCGGATCGTCCGCTTTCGTTGAGATGGCGGATCAGGGGGTCGAATCCTTTGTCTTTCGAAAGGATATGGATGACCGCATTCGGATTGCGTTCAATGATGCGGCCCGCGTGGAAGGCGACCATGAAGTCGAGGGCATTCCGGCCTGAGCCCGCAGCCGCCACCAGTTCGACTTGCGGAGCCATTGTTAAAAGCTGGGTAACCGTAGCGTACGGAATCCGATCCTTTTGATTGTGACCGAGGAAAATCACGAGCTTCACCGGCTCGCCCGAAATCCGTGGAAGATCCAGCTGCTGGGTGTTTTCGTAGTCGACCAGGATGTGGTGTAGAGTGGTGTTTTGAGCCATGGTTTAGCGGGAAGTTATATCGCTGCTTGAAAAAGAAAACCCGCTCCTCAAAGGAATGGAGCGGGTTTGAAAATCATGATGGAAATCCCTTGACGGGACATTCCATGCATCAAGCAGGTTCGATCACCTTGAAGAGACCTTCAAGCCAAGCTTCGAATTCATCTTCGTAGTCGGCTCCGCAATCCTTGCGGGCGTAGATCCTCTTGCCACCATGCTTTTCAAGTGCCTGGTCGACCTTCTTGCCAAATTCGCAGAACTGCTCGTAGTCGTGGTCACCCAGACCGAGCACGGCGAATTTCAGTTTCGAACAATCGATGGCGTCCCCGTCGACGAGGGCATCATGGAAATCCCATGCGGATTCGGGGGGCTCACCTTCACCCCATGTCGATCCGACGAACACCAGACACTCAACCGATGCAAGATCCTTGGCATCGTAGTCCGATACGTTGATGGTTTCAGTCTGAAAACCCAATTCTTCCGCCTTTTCGGCAGTGCGTTGAGCGAGATCTTCAGAGTTTCCGGTTTCTGTTGCGAACAGAACGGTCAGTTTGCTGATTTTTTCGGCCATATTTCGTAATAATTACTGGATTAGAAAATCTGGGTCAATCGTCAGGATCATAATCCTGAGATATTTCGAGTAAAGACCGAAATCCGTCCCGAACCAGCCTGTACGGATCGAGGGCCGAAGGTAACCGCATTGTTGGGTGCGGAAATGTGGCGATTTCTAAACAATGGTCGATTCCAAAGGGTGGATCGGACGATTGATTGCGGGTGCGGAGC
>JAFGAQ010000194.1 GCA_016933595.1 Opitutales bacterium
CCAAAAGGGACCCGTGGATCGCAAATCGGCAAGCTAAGCGGACAGAATACCAGAAGTAAACCCGAAAGTCTCAGATCGCCGTGATGCAAAGTTCGGGCAATACGGTTTTCCTCGATGGCAAAGTGGATCCCGTATGCCATGTCCCCTCAACGTGGTTTGTGGTGGCGATGTCGGGAATTCCTTGCTGGTTGTATTGGATCTGGGATGCCAGCATTTCGACTGCAAGTGCTCCGACCCGCTGATGGTTCTGCCGAACGCCCGATACCGAACCCTCGGTGTCCTTAAGGAAAAGATCAACCAACGCGATATCATCTGGGACCTTCAAGCCCAGTCGCTTCAGCGTTGGCATGATGAAATCCTCCATACTGATGATTACTTCCGGGCGATAGTTCTTAATCCATTGATCCAGAGGAACCTCGTTTGGGAAAAGGTATGCGGGAATCCGGTCCTGAGGCGGGAGTTGCTGTTGCTCCCATAGGAATCCCGCGCTCCAAAGGTTGTCCACTGTGATGTCCCATCCCCGGTCCATAACCATTGCGATCCGTCGGTATCCTTCCGACATGACCTTCTGCATTGCCATCCGGATGATCCCAAGCTGGTTATTGGTGATCATGGGGAGGATGGGGTTATGCGGGAAGTAATCGATTTTGACCGCGCTGAAGCAATCCCATTCAAGGTCGAGATACTGATCGTATTCGCGAACATGGGAGGCAATGACGATTCCTGTGATGCCTCTGGCTTTGAAGATCTGGCTAAGTCTGGCATGGCTGATGCCCGGCTCCCGCAGCCAGAAGTGCTCCAATGCAAAACCCAACTCTGTGGCAGCACTCTCGGCACCGTCGAAGAAATCCGGATGAGCCACAACGTCTTTCCATCCCCATTTTGAGTTCCAATTGGTCAGATACGCCAAAACGGGCGGGTTCCTCTTTTCCTTAGCATTTTCCCGATAAGAGACGAGGGCACGCATCCATGGGTCCGGTCGGTATCCCATTTCCCGTGCAAGTTTTTGAATGCGTTCGCGTGTGTCCCGCGAAAGGCGTTGGCTGTTTCGCATCGCGAGCGATACGGTGGTAACGTGTGTTCCGGCAATTTTGGCGATATCTTCCAGGGTAACCCGTTTCTCTTTCATAATGGTGGCATTCGCGTACGATGGGATAGTCGAGTGTTGTTGTGTCTTTGTGTTGTGTGGGGAAGGGGAAAAGGGG